>JBDSLX010000319.1:0-2856 GCA_039916145.1 Verrucomicrobiota bacterium
TGAAAATCTTGAGGCAACTCAGTTTGCTTTTTCAACAGTGCAACCAGTTGCTTTTCCTCAACTCCGGTTTTGGCTTCAACAACATCCGCAAATGCGCCGCCGGAATATTTACTGCGACTCCAGATTCCCTGAACGGTTTCGGCGGGCGAATTAAAATTCTCATTGCGCGATTCGGATAATTCGCGCTCAAGATTTTCGCGGCGTTGTGTCGCGATGGCATCAGCTTCTTCACGCGTGATTCCGTTTAACTGCAAAAGATGATCGAGATAACCTTCGCGCACCGGTTTGCGTTTTTCGATGGCGCGATAAAGCATTGGCTGAGTGAAGGAGGGTTCGTCTGATTCGTTGTGACCGAGGCGACGATAACCCCACATATCAATCACTACATCGCGTTTGAACGTGAGTCGAAAATCCATCGCGAGCTGAACCACTTGCGCGACGGCTTCGGGGTCTTCGCCGTTCACATGAAAAATTGGAATCTGCAACATCTTCGCCACATCGGTCGCATAAAGACTGGAGCGCGCTTCATTCGGCGAAGTCGTAAAACCAATTTGATTATTCAAGACAACGTGCAACGTGCCGCCGACGAAATAGCCGGCGAGTTCGCTCATGTTGAATGTTTCCTGAACAACACCTTCCCCCGCGAACGCCGCGTCGCCGTGAATCAACAATCCCATGCAAAGAATTTTTTCGCGGTCGCCCGCGCGATCCTGTTTCGCGCGCACCCGGCCAAGCGCGACGGGATTCACAAATTCCAAATGACTCGGATTGAAGCAGAGCGAGAGATGAAGCGTTTTGCCGGAAGCAGTTTTCCAATCGCCGCTGTGGCCGAGATGATATTTTACGTCGCCAGCGTGTTTGCGTTTGTCCGAATCGGCGAACTCGCGAAAAATCTGGCGCGGACTTTTGCCAATAATGTTCGCGAGCACATTCAATCGCCCGCGATGTGCCATGCCTAAAACGACTTCCTTGACGCCGTGTTCGCCGGCTTTTTCCAATGCAAGGTCGAGCAGCGGAATCAAGCTTTCAGAGCCTTCTAGTGAAAAACTTTTTGCGCCAATAAATTTCTTGTGAATGAACTCTTCAAAAGTTGTGGCGTCGGTCAGCCGGGTGAAAATTCGGATTTGCTCGTCGCGGGCGAGGCGCGAATGATTTTCGTTCGCTTCCATCCGCCTTTGCAACCAACGGCGTAACGCGACATCGTCGATGTGCATGTATTCGACGCCAATCGATCGGCAATAAGTGTTGCGAAGGCGTTGGAGCAATTCGCGCACGGTAAAAGTTCCATCTGACTGAAAGGCTTCGTGGGAAATAACGCGTTCCATGTCGGCTTCGGTAATTCCGAGCGATGCAGGATCAAGGTCAGGCACAGCCGGACGCGGGGTTCCTAGCGGATCGAGTTGCGCGAGCATGTGACCACGTCCGCGAAAATTTCGCACAAGCTGATTTACTTTGTCCTGGAGGAGCGCGATGTCCGATGACTCAGCAGAAATTCGCCGTTCCCCGCGCTGAATCGACGTCGGATTGAAAAGAGATGCGGGACGAAATGACGGGCCAATCCTTGGCTTCGAGATTTCGCCGTTGGGCAATTGGGAAAAATAATTCCGCCATTCAGGAGCGACCGAATCCGGATTCTCTCGATAACTCGCATAAAGCTCCTCGACGAAAGCCAGATTCAGACTACTCGGAATTTTTGGTGATGAATTCATCCGTGTTTCCGCTAAATGAAATTATCCACTCGCAAGTCAAAGTCAAAGCAGCCTTGAAATAATGAAACGAATTGGGGTTGCCGCATCGCACCGGCAGAACTTATCTTGCGACAGAAGATAATCCGATGAGCGCATGTTTCAACAGCCCGTCCCTGCCAAAGAGAAATGAATTTGCCTTTACGCTGATCGAGTTGCTCGTTGTCATCGCGATCATCGCAATTCTCGCAGCGCTACTGCTTCCCGCTTTATCTTCTGCAAAGGAAAAAGCCAAACGCGCCGCAGACAAAAGCAATATGCGGCAAACGATTCTCGCTGCGCATATGTACGGAAACGAAAATCGGGATAGCGTGCCGCCCGGGCAAGACAGCCAAACTCCTCCGCAATGGCATGCCGTCCGCATTTCTCACGTTGGCTTTACCAATTTGGTTCGGTACACCGGCAACGAAAAGATTCTGGATTGTCCAAATATTCGATTCGGTACCCAAGCTAGATCGAACGCGCTTTACGGCTACCTGATCGGCTACAATTATCTCGGCGGCGCAGTGGATTCCTCGTGGCCCAGCACTGGTCCGGACATATGGCGTTCACCTAAAAAACTCACGGAGGCAGGGACAAATGTCATTTTGGCGGATGCCAATCATTGGGGAAACGATGGCTTCACCATTGTTCCTCACACGAAAAACGGTCCCGTTCTACAGAACGGCTCCTCGTTCATTCGTTATGGAACCGCGACAACACCCAAGCAAGTTGGCGCAGCCGGAGGGAATGTAGGTTTTCTCGACGGTTCCGTTATTTGGAAACAAATGCAAAAAATGCGAACCAATCGCGCCTCCAGTTACGTGTATTATTTTGGAAACTGGTAGTGGCGAGTGGCGAATTGAATTATTTTGATTCGCCTACTCCGGCGCCGGCGGCATTTGGATCACCTGCAAATAACTTTGCAATCCTTCCGCGAGCTTGACCGTTTCTTCAAAACTTTTTGGCTTCGGCAACAAACAATTTGCGCCCAGATCATAGGCCCGTTTCGCCATGGGACTGCGGTCATCGGAAGTCAGCACGAACACCGGCAACCGTTTGTGAATCGGATTCGCCCGTATCCATTTCAAAACTTCAAATCCATCCACTCCCGGCATCCACAAATCGAGCA
>JBDSLX010000320.1:0-2723 GCA_039916145.1 Verrucomicrobiota bacterium
TGTAGTAAGGCGAATCATCTTTGGAAAAAATGCTTTGCACATAAATCACGTCCGCATTTTGGATGAAAAGTAACACACCGAAACCGAGAGTGAGAGGCGTCAACCGGCCAAACCAGTCACGCCAACAGAACGGCGAACCGGGTCCTTTCAAAACATCTTTTGTCCACCATAAACACAACACCAGCGCGCCGAGTTGCCCGAACAAGGCGGCACTCATCGCGCCAGCCGCCTGACCTTTCAGCACCAAAACGATCAGGCAAACGGCGACAAATCTTCCGACGCCGTCCCAGATCGCGATCCAGCCCATTCCCATAAAATTTTGTTGTCCCTGCAAAATGCCGCGCAGAACAGGAAGCCACACCGCTGCGAGGACAACGAGCATCGTCATCCAAAGCGCCGTGGCGTTTTCAATTTTTAACAAGTTAAGCAACGAGTTTTGCCCGGCGAAAACAGCCAGCGCCATCACTGCCCAAACGCCGAACAGAGCCGTCAAAACCGCGCGCGTGGTGCGACGCAGTTGTTGCACTTGGGGATCTGTGACCGCTGCGGCAGCTTGTTGCGCGAAAACGGTTTGCAATCCGGCCGTCGGAATTCCGAGCACGATCAGACAACGCAAAAGCGTGACGAATACCGCGTATTCTTCAGCTTCAATTTTTCCCACTACGGTGTGAACCGCCGACATAAAAACGCCGCCCGCAGTGGTGGCTAAAATCATCCAGCCGCTTTGTTTGAAAAATGCTTTGCGCGATTCCGGATTCATTTAAGGCAGCGACTTCAAAAATTTTAAAAGCATGGCAGCCGCTTGTTCAAGCGAGCGAATGGAAATCCATTCATCCGAAGTGTGGGCCTGGGCAATGTTTCCCGGACCAAAAACGATGCTGGGAATTCCCGCTTGCGACAACACGGCGGCGTCGCAAAAATAATCCACGCCGAACGTTTTCTTCTGGCCGGTGCTGCGAAAAAATTGTTGGACGATTGGCAATTTGAAATCCGTTTCGAGCGAACCGCAAAACGCCGCCCGGGAATCATGGATGTTTGCCGAGAGATTTTTTGCCCGAAGTAGCTGTTGGATTTCGCGGCGAACAGTTTGTTCGGTTTCGCCGGGTAAAGTTCTGCGGTCTGCGGAAATAATACAGCGATCGGGAACGATGTTCGGTTGTGTCCCGCCAGAAATTGTCCCGACATTCATCGTGGCGTGGCCGAGCAATGGGTGTTTTCGCCGACGTAATTTCGCGGCGTAATTCGTTTCAAGCAAATCGACGACACGCGCCATTTGGTGGACCGCGTTTTTTCCCAAATGCGGAGTGGAACCGTGCGCCGCTTTGCCGCGCGTTTCGAGCCGCAGCCACAAACTTCCTTTGTGCGCGGTGACAATTTTTAATTCTGTCGGCTCGCCAACGATGGCCAAATCTGCTTTTAATCCACTGGCGACAAGTGCGCGTGAACCCCGTTGGCCGTCTTCTTCATCGATCAATCCAGCGAAAATAATTTCCGTTTGCTTTGGGCGATTCGCGTCGTTCGCCAGTGAGATCAACGCGCACAACATCGCCGCCACAGAACCTTTCGTGTCGCAGGCGCCGCGTCCGTAAATGCATCCGTTCTTTTTCGTCGGCGAAAATTGTTTTTCATTCGCAGCAGGAACGGTGTCCAAATGCGGCGCGAGCAAAATGCGTCTTGTGGTTTTTCCAGTTGGAGAAAGGCGCGTAATAAAATTGGATCGGCCTTGAGAAATTTTTTGAAACTCTACTGGCAAGCCGCCTTGCGCAGCGGTCGCCGCAAGAAAATCGGCAACGCGCTGCTCTCCGGCTTGAGGATGATTTGGCGGAACAAACGCAGGATTCACGCTCGGTAGAGCAATCAACTCGCGCAGTAATTTTTCTGGAGATGTCACTGGAGTTGCGATTGAAACCATTCGACAAAGCGCGGAATACCTTGCTCAATTTTTACCGATGGAGAATAGCCGAGCATCTTTTTTGCTTTTGAAATATCAGCGAAAGTAATTGGAACATCGCCCGGTTGAAGCTGCTGACGATTGATAACTGCCTTTTTCCCGAGCGAATTTTCCAGAAGTTCGATGAGATAACTGAGTGTGACAGTTTGCGACTCACCAAGATTAAAAATTTCAAAACCAAATTCTTTTTTCGTGCAGGCGAGAATTCCGTCGATGGTATCGGAAACGTAAGTGTAATCGCGCGCGGTCGAACCGTCTCCGAAAACGGGAATTGGCTTTCCCGCCGTGATGAGTTGCGCAAATTTGTGAATGGCTAAATCAGGACGTTGGCGCGGGCCGTAAACGGTGAAGAAACGGAGCATCGCCACATCCATTCCGTAAATATGATGATAAACGTGACCGAGCGATTCGCAGGCGAGCTTGCTTGCGGCGTAGGGAGAAATCGCGGAAAAAATTGGGTCTAATTCAGTAAAAGGAACTTTCGCATTCACGCCATAAACGGACGACGACGACGCGATGGTGATTTTTTTTACGCTGCTCAAACGCGCCGCTTCGAGGAGATTTGTGGTGCCTTCCACATTGACGCGTTGATACAGCGCCGGTTCCGCGAGGCTCGGACGAACTCCGGCACGCGCGGCAAGATGAATGATTTGATCAAACTTTGTTTCGCGAAAAAGTTCGTCGATGGCAGAGCGATCCGTGAGGTCACCTTGGACAAAAGTGAATGGTTTGGCGAGCGATTGGATTTCGCGGATGTATCGCTGTTTGATCG
>JBDSLX010000321.1:0-3300 GCA_039916145.1 Verrucomicrobiota bacterium
TTGTGCGGAGATACTCCCAGCATCACTCAGCTGATTGATTACGATTTTTTCTGTGGAATTTTGCCGGCGCCAATGAATCCATCCGCGAATCCCGACGAAGTTGATGTGCATGAAATGAAGCGCGCCCTGGACGATCCCAAACTGAACATCAAAGTCATCGACGTTCGCGACCCCGATGAATATCAAATCGCGCACATCAATGGCGTGCCACAAATTCCACTCGGCTCATTGCCGCAACGTTTCACGGAACTCGACCCGAACCAGCAAATTTATCTTCATTGCAAAAGCGGAGTGCGTTCAATGAAGGCGCTGAACTTTTTGCGCGAGCAAGGGTTCAAATATTTAAAAAGCGTCAAAGGGGGAATCAACGCGTGGTCCGACGAAATTGATCACGGTGTAGCGAAATATTGAATGGAGCGCGGCGCTGGTCTGCGCTTTCGATCAATGTTTCGGTCTGAGTAAAATTGCTTTTTTATTTGTTCCTTCGACTTCGACACTTTGCGTCTCGATGCCAGGATCATCTTTGAGCGCATTGTGAATAATCCGACGGTCAAACGCGCTCAACGGCTCCAGTTCAACCACATCTCCCCAGCGCCGGACTTTTTCAGCCGCCTCCTGCGCCTTTTTCACCAGGGCATCACGGGCCTGGGCGCGATAACCGCCGACATCGACCATAACCTTCGGCGCACTTTGATCCTGCTGAAACAACATTCGATTCGTGATGTATTGCAAATCGGAAAGCGTTTGTCCCTGGCGCCCAATCAAACGACCGGAGTCTTCCGTTTTTACATCGAGAAAAACGCCATCGTCCAACGACTGCTCTTCGACGGTCGCGTCGAAGCCGAGTAACTTGAGCAATTGTTCCAGAGTGGTTTTGGGTTGGGCAGCCATAAAAATAATTTCCAATGACGATTTTGAATGTCGAATCAGTTTACTTTTTTCGCTTCGGCGGAATGACCGTCACGGTGCCAACCGGTTCATCCTGCGCCTTGGTCAATTTCATCTGCGCAATGGTTAACAAATTTTGCACCGTCCAGTAAAGCGTCAATCCCGCCGCCATATTATAAAGAATGAAAAGAAACATGACGGGCATGTATTTCATTATTTTTTGTTGAGCCGGATCCATCCCGGGCGACATCGGCGTCAACTGCGCTGACCAAAGCAACGTCACGCCATAAATGATGGGCAGCGGATTAATCGGAAAACCGGCGAGATGCGCAACCGTGTCGGCTTGCGACAAATCGCAGGCCCAGAGAAAACTTGCGCCGCGCAATTCAATGGCGCTTTGAATCATCTGATAAAAACCGATGAACACTGGAATTTGCAGAAGCATCGGAAGGCACCCGCCGAGCGGGCTGACCTTATTCTCCTTCATGAATTCCATCGTCTTCTGATTTTTCTTCATCGGATCGTCTTTATACTTGTCCGCAATCGCCTTCATTTGCGGTTGCAGTTTCTGCATCCGCTTCATTGATTTTGTACTCGCGGCGGTCAGCGGCCAGAACAGCAGTTTAATAATGACGGTGATGGCGATGATCGCAAAACCATAGGTCAAACCGAGGGCGTGCAAGCCGTTCATCGAGAGTAAAAGCATCTTCGCGAAAAAACCAAACCAACGTCCGAAATCCATCACGAGATCGAGATCGTTTTTCATCCCGGCGCCAATTTGTGCGAGCGTGTTGTATTCCTTTGGCCCCGCGTAAATCGTAAATTGCCGTTCCATTCCCTGGTTCGCTGGAAGCGCCAAATCTGGATAAGCAAACGAAGTTTGAATCCCAGTCGGATGCAACGCCGCTTTCGGTTCAGTCGCAATTTCTTCTTTGCTGGGCGGCGGCAATGGAACCGGGCGCGAAATGATTTTCGGCGCAGGCTCGCGCGGAATAACGGCCAGCGCAAAAAATTGATTATTCACCGCCGACCAAACCACATTGCTCAAGCCGCCTTCAAATTGCGTTCGCGGGGTGCCAGGAAAACAACCGAGCGTCTTATTGGCAAACCAGCCCGCATCGATTTTTTCCGCTTTCTTCCCATTGTACCAAAACGTTCCAAGGGTCATCGATTCATCTTTGGCGCTCATCGGCGTCGCTGTGCCAATGACGATTTCATGACTCGGAATGGTCGCCGATTGCGCCGACCGGTTTTCCAAACGCACCTTTGCGTTGAGCAAATAATTAGAGCTGACTTGAAATTCTTTTATGATGACCAATCCACTGGCCGAGGTTCTTTCGGCACGAACCGTTTCTCCCAAATGCGATAAATTGAACGAACCATTTTCGATTGCGCCGCCGAGTAACGCCAACGTCGGCAGCGGCGCCTTCGTGTTGAGGGCGGCAAGACGCAATTCGCCGGGCGTGGTTTTCCCGCAATCAATCGCTGCTGGATATTTTCGCAACTGCACCGACTTCAAACCGCCCCCTCGCGAAGTAAAAGTGTAAATCGCGAGATTGTTTGTCACGGCGAGCAGTTCTTCGGGCGCGTCATCTTTAATTTGTGGAACGACTGGAGCATTCGTCGCCGTGGCAACTGGCGAAGTCGAAACATTTGTCGCCAATTGATTGGTCGCCACCTCAACAACGTTCGTGCTCTTCGGCGCGGGTGGATAAAGTTCTCGCATCAACTTCGGCCAAAGCAGAATCAGACCGAACGAAATGATGAGAATGATGACGGATTTACGATCCATGAAGGGGAAATTTAAATTTTGACTTGTGAGTTTTTAGTTCGGAAGGAACTGGATCGTGTCCACAACCTCCAAACGGATGACATCGGCAAATTCGTTTCAGGGCGAGCCAGCTTCCAGAAATTGCGCCGTAAGTTTGAATGGATTCCAGAGCGTATTTTGAACAGCTCGGGGTGTAGCGGCATCGGCCGAGCGGACCGAACAAAACAGTTTTTACAGGAGAAAGCGTCCACCGATAAATGCGCACCAGAAAAATTAGAATATGTTGCCCCGCGTTCATTTATGATTTCAAAAGTTTCGCTTTGCCGAGCGCGCGCAGAAAGTCCTGTTCCACTTCGCCAAAAGATTTCCCCACGATCGAATTCCGCGCCACCAAAACCAAATCCACCGGTTGCTTAACATCGTGTTGATGCAAACGAAAACTTTCCCGCAACAAACGTCGCGCCCGGCTCCGTTTCACCGCATTGCCAATCTTGCGGCTCGTCACCACGCCGAGGCGCATCGGAGAATTTTCAGGAAGCAGAAACCAGTTGGCAATCAAACAACCGCACACCACCCGTTCCCCTTTTATTTTTGCTTGGAGAAAATCGCGTCCCAGTTTTATCCGGCTGGAACGAGGGAAT
>JBDSLX010000322.1:0-4245 GCA_039916145.1 Verrucomicrobiota bacterium
GCTTTTGGAAAATGTAAGTTCGCGTCAGGCATCACAAGTTTTTTGTCGATGCGATTGAAACACATTTCGCGGTCGGCCTTTTCAAACGAAAGCGGATGAGTCGGTGACGCTTCTTTGCCGTCGAGAAACCATTCGTCCATTCCCCAGAAATGCGCGGAATGAAGATTAAGGCCGAGCGCATTCACCATGCGCGCAACGAGTGGAAGCTGTTCCGTTGGGCCAATCGGTCCGCAAATCCCAACGGGATTATCCGGCGTCGATTGTTTCCAAGCGGAAATATATTCCAACGCTTCAGCACAATAAAAATCTTCGAGCGTGTCGTAGAAAATAACTTTGAAGCCAGGCCGGGAAAGTTTGAGCAACTTTTCCGGCGTGAGTTTGGCGGCTTCTTTGATGATGTCGCTATCGAGCGTGGTGTAATCCCACCAATCGGGGGCGATGGAGCTGAGTTTGCGTGGCATAGTTGGTTCAAAGTTTAAAGTTCAAAGTCCGGCGTTCAAATCACGTTCGTATTTTTCGTTGGCCAAATAATTTTTGCCCAAATTTTTCAGCTGGTCTGCATCCTCGCTGCAAAAACCGTAATGCAAATGCCGCCGCCAACCTTCGGCGTGTTTGAACTTTTTTGACATTTTTCCCACGCGCAATGAGATGTCTTCGCAGGTTTGCAGATAGGAATTTAATTTCTGGCTCGCATCCAACCAACTCTGCTGACTCTTGTGCGCCTTTAATGCTTCCAGCTTTTTTTCATGAACGGAGGCGGTGTTGACGAAAATGCCGGAGATAATTTTCCGCCGCAAATTGTCGGTCAAGCTGTGTGGCAAGCCGTGATAAATCGTGCAATCGTAACTTTCCGTTGGACGCGACGGAATCGATTTGAAATTCGGCATCCCGCGCGCGAACGTGGCTGTGACCGCCAACCGACAGGTGTTCATGTGATCTTCCATGTAATCGGCGGGCGAATGGGTCAGCACAATGGTTGGCTTCACTTCACGAACGATGGCGGTGAGCCGACGTAATGTTTTCAAATCGTAAAAAATTTCCAGATCGTTGCAAAACGGCGGATGAAAATGTGCGCCCAGAATTTGCGCGGCTCTTTTTCCTTCCTGCAAACGAATCTTCGCCGTCGTCGCTGAATTAGTTTCGATGCTGCCGCAATTGCCGCGCGACAGATTGAGATAATGCGTTTCGTAGCCTGATTTTTTCAGGAGCAACAAAGTCCCGGCCATCATGAACTCAATGTCGTCGGGATGCGCAACGATGGCGAAGGCGATTTTAGCTTTGTCAGCCACGAGAAAACTCAATGCTTTTTCTTCGCGTGAATTTCCGCCGAATGATCCGCTGCAAAAATAACTTCGTGCGAACGGAGCGCTTGAGCCAGATTTGTGAGCGGCATTTCTTCGCTTTTGCCGATCGCATCAAAGAACGTATCGAACTGGCTTTGATAGGGGTGGTCCGAGACGTCGCCAGAATCGAGCATCTTCATCGACAACTCGCTCCATTTCGCTTTGTTCAATCCGCCGAGATGCGTTGAATAAAATTTATTATCGAGCAACGTGCCTTCGCTGCCAACGAGGTGCGTGTGGAAATAATACGGCTGCAAACAATCGATGACCGAAGCGCATTTTCCCACGCGCCCATCTTTGAATTTTAAAATCGTCACGCTTGTCGTCGGATATTCGTAAGGCGCAAAATTTTTATTGGTGGAATGAGTCGAATAACTGCTGACCGTGTCCACTTCGCCATCCATGCAGAGGAGCAGGGCATCCATCGCATGGCAACCGGCCGACAACAAACTGCTTCCGCCCGCATTTTTCTTTGTGTTCCAGCGATACTGTCCGTACCACGGCCCAATGCCGTGATAATAATCCACTTCAGCGTAATGAATCCGGCCCAGCAAACCTTTCTCGATGATCGCCTTGGTTGCGAGGAACTGGCTGGAAAATCTGCATTCAAAACAAACGCAAGTTTTCACTTTCGCTTCCTCGACGGCATGTTTGATGGCGAGGCAATCGTCCCAATTCAGCGCGAGTGGTTTTTCGATGATGAGGTGTTTGCCTGCTTTGGCGGCGGCGACGGCGTGATCTCGATGTTGATACGGATAGCTGCAAATGGAAACGATGTGCAAATCTTTTTGCGCGAGCATCGCTTCCAGATTGGTGTAGGTGGAAATCTTGCTGCCATATTTTGTGCTCAGCGCGGCGGAATCCAGCGCGCGCGAGGAATAAATGGCCGTGACCTGCGCATGAGCGCTGGCATTGATGGCGGCAATGTGCGCCGTGGCAACCCAGCCGTGTCCAATAATTCCAACATTATATTTTTTCACAATAGCTCCTCTGGTTTTGAAATAATTTCAATTCAAGAATGAATGGCACAGAATTTGGGATAGGAAGTCAAAAGAAATTCTGAGAACCGTTTCACCCAAGAGGATTGCGGAATGAGAAAAAACTTGCCGAGGCAAAGCAATTGGCAGAAATTCGGCGCGCAATCGTCAAACAATTCACCAAGAAAATTTATGGGAAAAATTTACAATAACATTGTTGAAACCGTCGGTCGCACTCCGCTCGTCAAATTAAACAAAGTCACCGCCGGCGTGGACGCCACCGTTTTGTTGAAGTGCGAATTTTTCAATCCTCTGGGCAGTGTCAAAGACCGGATCGGCATGGCGATGATTGAAGATGCCGAACGCAAAGGGATTTTAAAAAAAGATACGGTCATCATTGAGCCGACCAGTGGCAACACTGGAATCGCGCTTGCCTTCGTCGCAGCGGCCAAAGGTTACAAAATTATTTTGACCATGCCGGAAACGATGTCGCTCGAACGAAGAACGTTGCTCGCGATGCTGGGCGCCAAATTGGTTCTGACTCCGGGAACCGAGGGAATGAAGGGCGCAATCGCTCGCGCGGAACAAATTGCCAAAGAAACACCTAACTCCTGGATTCCGCAGCAGTTTGAAAATGCGTCGAACCCCGAAATCCACAAGAAAACCACGGCCGAAGAAATTTGGGCCGACACCGATGGCAAAGTTGATTTTCTCGTCGCGGCAGTGGGAACCGGCGGGACGATTACCGGCTGCGTCGAAGTCATCAAACCACGCAAAGCGTCGTTCCGGGCCATTGCGGTTGAGCCGAAAGATTCACCCGTCATTTCTCAAACGCTGGCCGGACAACCGATCAAGCCTGGTCCGCATAAGATTCAGGGAACCGGCGCGGGGTTCGTTCCGAAAAATCTTCATCTCAAAGATAGCCAGGGAAATTTGCAAATTACCGAATGCATTCAGGTCAGCAACGATGATTCCTTCGCGATGGCGCGTCGGCTGGCGAAAGAAGAAGGATTGCTGGTTGGAATTTCAACGGGAGCAAACGTGATCGCTGCGATTGAAGTCGCCAAACGACCAGAGAACAAAGGCAAGATGATCGTGACGATTGCCTGTTCGACGGGCGAACGCTATTTGAGCACACCGTTGGCTGCGGAAGCCAAAGCCGAGGTGGGCGGTTGACACATTTCTTCCAGCAATAGTTTCGCTTGCCGCGTCAAAAGAAGCGGCTTACATCCAGCGTTTTAAAAAATAAAGGGTTGCGCTGAAGCGCGTTTCCACGGATAGTCACTTTGTCGAAGGTCAAACCACTGCACGCAGTAGAAAATAATTTAGCGTTCTTGCACTGGTTCCCCAATTCAAATTCTAAATGGTCTGAGGGTTATTCCTGTAGAGACTTTTCGATGACACAAAATACATATGAGCACTGAGCCGAATGGCACACCGGATTTTGGTACCGGTTACTTGGAAATCTCTGAAAAGGGTTTCGGTTTTCTTCGCACGAAGGAAAATCATTTTCACCCGAAGCCGAGCGATATTTTCGTCACGCCGGACACGATCAAAAAGAATTTCCTGCGCGAAGGTTGTTTGATCGCGGGTGAAACCATGCCTCCACATCGCGGCAACAGCCCGCAGTTGAAATCGGTGGTCAAAGTCAACGACGCGCCTTTCGAGGAATACACCAAGGCAGTACGCTTCGAAAATCTCACGACGATTGATCCAATCGAAAAATATAATCTCGAAACGTCTCCTGATTTACTCGAAACCAGAATCATTGATTTGGTCACACCGATTGGCCGGGGAACGCGCGGATTGATCGTGGCTCCGCCGCGCACGGGTAAAACAACCATTCTCAAACAAATCTCAAACGCCATCACGACCAACCATCCCGATGTCCACGTCATCGTGTTGCTCATCGACGAGCGTCCCGA
>JBDSLX010000323.1:0-2131 GCA_039916145.1 Verrucomicrobiota bacterium
AGGAAGTCGAGGAATTCGCCAAAGAAATGCGCGACGCCAAAGTGGATTGGCAACTGGTGGCCTACGGCAACGCGGTTCACAGTTTCACCGATTGGAACGCGGGCAACGACAATTCCAAAGGCGCGGCCTACAACGAGAAGGCGGACAAACGTTCGTGGGAAGCGATGAAGCAATTTTTCGCGGAAATTTTCCGGTGAGCTGTCGGATAATTTTCCAATATACGAACCGGTGTTCGTATATTAATAGTTAGGCGACTCAGATCACACGCAATCAACAACAAAACAAACAACACACACATGAAAGCAACAGTTCTCGTTATGAAGAAACTCATACTTAAGATGTCGGTGACCGTTGACGGATTCGTCGGTGGCCCCAAAGGGCAGCTCGACTGGATTTTTAGGACAGACAGCAACGATGCGGCGAAGTGGAGCATCGATATGCTGTGGGACACGAGCCTGCATCTGATGGGCAGACGGACATATCAGGACATGGCGGCGTGGTGGCCAACCTCGAAGGGAAAATACGCGGCAGTCATGAACAAGATCCCAAAAGCCGTGTTCTCGCGGCGTGGCGTGGGCCCGCCCGACAAGAAACTTACCACAATGGGGCTTAAAAGCGCCCGCGCGGCGAACCGTGGCGAACAGGGCGCAAACGCATCCGCGAAAGTATGGGAGTCCTGGCTCCACCCTCAAATCTGCACCGGCAAACTCGCGACGGAGATCAAGCGACTCAAGCAGGGCTCCGGCAAACCGCTCGTCGCTCACGGTGGCGCTGGCTTCGCCCGCAGTTTGATCGGGACCGGCTTGATCGACGAATACTATTTACTGGTCCACCCGATCATCCTCGGCCAAGGCCTCCCGATATTCTCGGACCTCCGACGCTCGCTCGATCTCACGTTGACCGAAAGCATTTCCTTCAAATCGGGCGCGGTCGCGCAAATCTATCGTCCGGCAAAGAAATCGGCGTAGGCTCATTTCACTGTTCTTGTCGCATGCCTTCACCGAGTCCGAACGAACGTCTAACCATGCGAGAGTTCGTGTGAAACTCTTTTGGTTTTTAAATCAGCGGCGGTAAAAAAATTTTCCGCTGATCTTTTGCGGTGGCTATTTCCCCATCAAACCGAGTTCCGTTGCCATCGCTTTTTCTTCCTTCAATTCATTGACGGTCGCGTCGATTTTTGATTGGCTGAATTCATTGATGGCGACGCCTTGGACGATTTCCAAAGTCTGTCCGTTGCTGCGAATCGGGAACGAACAAATAATGTCTTTCTCAATTCCGTAGCTGCCATCGGAACAAACACAAACGCTGTGCCAGTCGCCGACTTTCGTTGGGTTCGCGATGGATTTCACACTGTCGATGACGGCGTTGGCCGCACTGGCTGCGCTGCCGGCACCACGCGCTTTCAAAACAGAAGTTCCGCGTTGCGCAACGGTCGAGACGAAATCCGTTTTCAACCAGTTCTCGTCTTTGATGACTTCGGTCACGGGTCTGCCATTGATCTTCGCGTTGTAAAAATCCGGGAACATCGTCGGGCTGTGATTTCCCCAAACCGCGAGATTTGAAACTTCAGAAATATCGACGCCCGCTTTTTTCGCAAGCTGAGTCTTGGCGCGATTTTCGTCGAGGCGCGTCATGGCAAACCAACGGTCGCGCGAAATTTCCGGCGCGTTGTTCATCGCAATGAGGCAATTCGTGTTACACGGATTTCCGACGACGAGGATGCGAATATCTTTCGCCGCATTTTTTTGAATCGCTTTCGCCTGGCCGACAAAAATGTTGCCGTTGATCTTGAGCAAATCCTTTCGCTCCATGCCCGGCTTGCGCGAAACGCTGCCGACGAGCAACGCCCAGTTCACATCTTTAAATCCTTCATCGAGATTCGCCGTGGCAACCACGCCGCGCAACAAGGGCGATGCGCAATCTTCCAGTTCCATCACGACCCCTTGCAGCACGGGCAAAGCCTGCTCGATATCGACGAGATGAATGATGACCGGTTGGTTCGGGCCGAAAACTTCGCCCGAAGCGATGCGAAATAAAAGTGAGTAACCGATAGCGCCCGCCGCGCCGGTCACCGCAGCACGAATTGGATTATTCATAAATTTAGAGCGCGAAGTATGCGACGCCCGTTTTG
>JBDSLX010000324.1:0-20308 GCA_039916145.1 Verrucomicrobiota bacterium
TTCAATTCTTTCAAACACACTGCGCAGAATTGTTTCCTCGACGCCATCGAGTTTTTTACCTGATGCGTTACGGAACCATCGTCACGGAGAGGGCGACTGGATCAGGTAATATATCTGGTCGATTGAGCGCCGTGCGGAAAACTCGCGCTTGAGAGTTGTGAAAATTGAAGGCAAAGCGTTTAATAACAATTCCGGCTTGGATTTTCGCCTGGCCACATTTACTTTCCGCACGATGTTTGTTTGTTCGGCAAAATGGCTTATCGTCGCCGCCCTCGTGATTTCCCTGGGTGGACATTGGGCGATTTTGCAGGTCGCCGCGTGGGCAAACATGGCTGTTTCTTTTTCCAAAAAAGATTCGCTGGCGGTTGCGCTCGGCAAAACTTTCGACGGGAAAAACCCCTGCAAACTTTGCCAACTGGTCAGCGCAGGAAAAAAGGCTGAACAAAAATCCGAATCGAAACTCGACACCAAAAAACTCGATTCTTTTCTGGCTGCAAAGTTTCACTTCTTTTTTCCGCCTTTGAAACAGTTCCCAATCTCTCCCGTTGCTTCGCTTCAATCCCGCAGCGAAGTCCCGCTCTCTCCTCCGCCAAAATCCGCCTAGCCCATTTCACCCACCTCGATTTCCGAGGTTCGTCCATGAGCGTTGTTGCTTTTAGCGTTTTCTCTTTTTGTCGAGCGCTGTTTTGTACGGATTTGTTATGCGTCGGTTTAAATTCGGTTTCACACTCATCGAATTGCTTGTGGTGATCGCAATCATCGCGCTGCTCGCGGGAATGCTTTTGCCCGCTTTGGCGCGTGCGAAGGAAAAAGCCCGCGCCACGCAATGCCTGAACCATCTCAAACAGATTGGATTGGCGGCGGTGATTTATGCCAATGAAAACAATGACCGATTGTTGCGCTCGCAGCACAACGGCGCGTCATGGCTGGCCATGTTGCGCCCGTTAGTCGGCACGAATCTGTATCGTTGCCCGAGCGACCCGAACAAAACGCGCCTTTTCACTTATGCCATTAACGATTTCCTGCTTCCGCCGGAAACGGGAAGCGATTCGCCAGATTATTCCAAAACGACTTTTGTGCCTTCTCCAACGGAAACTCTTTACCTCGCGGAGACGGCCAAAAATTACGCCACTGATGATCACTTTCATTTCGTTGATCCTTCGGAAGGCGGTTATGCACCGGACGAATTTTCGGCGGCGGTGGGAATCAAACAACATGACGGCGCGGCCAATTATCTCTTTGTCGATGGCCACACCGAGCGGCGCGCGTGGATTCAACTTCGGCCAAAATTAACTCAAACCGGTTCGCGTTTCGTGAATCCGGCGGGACATCCTTGACTCTCTTATTTCATGAAAAAAATTCTGGTCAGTTTAATTATTATCCTTAACTCATTCGCAATTCATTTCTCGTTCGCGCAAGACCACGGGCATCTCTACGTCGGCGCGACCAGCACAAATCAGGGCGCGCCATTGCTCATCACCAACGCGGCGGATTTCGTCACGGACAGCGGCTACGTGAAGACGTTAAGTTTCACAAACGGTGGAAAATACGCGGGCTACTTTGACGGCAACATCACTTTCGAAGCGAAACCGGCTTACAACGCTCTCGGCGATCCTGTTGCCGGCAGCGCGGCTCTCGGTGCGTGGGTTCACGCTCAAATTGTTTCGGTCGATGGACCGGTCGGCGGTGGTTTTGGTTTCTGGGAAGCAGGCGCGCTGGCACCGACATTCAATATTCCTTGTGGCACCATTTCTACAAACACCTGGGCCCTCAGCAACAATGGCGGCGCACCGGGAACTGATCCGTTCGGCCACATTCACGGACGCCGGTTTACCGCGACAAAACCAGGAATTTACACCGTCGCATTCAAAGCGCTGGATCGTTGCACCAATGGAACCGGCGGCGGGCCGATCCACACCGACTCGGATATTTTGAAAGTTTATTTTCAAGCGGGAATTAATATTTCCTCCATCACCCGAATCCAAAACGTGGTGTCTGTTCGTTTCGGTTCACTCTTGAGCCAAACATTTTATTTAGAATCGAACGACAATTGTACAACAACGAACTGGAATTCGGTCGGTTCTGTCCCCGGCAATGACAACTTCCAGACGTTGACTGATACGAATGGTTCGCTCGAAAACTTTTACCGGATTCGCGTGACAAATCCTTGAAACATTTTGGGCGTCGTAATGGAAAAACGCGGTCTTATTACAAACTTGCGTTGCGTCGCCCATTCGGGAGACGAATGTCCGACAAGGACAATGTTATTTTGTCATCGCAGGTCTCGGACGCGGTTTGTGGTAAGCGAGCACGTCGGTTTGATGGCGGTTGCCGGGTTTGCCGCTGTGAAAACCGGAATGAGAATACACCGGGCTATTGAGCCGGTCGGACCCTTTGCCGGTTCTAATTTCTTCGGTCAGATCGGCAACGCTATCTAAAATGCGCGTCGGTTGATAAACGTAATCGCCCACCACTTCGAGTTGTGTCGAACCGGTGAGTACGAGGAATCCATACATACCGGCTTCGATTGCGCCGCGAATGTCGGTCTCCATGGTGTCGCCGATCATCACGACATCGTGCGGATTGCCAAGCGCGTGCTCGACGAGTTTGCGCCGGGCGCGATAGAACATGTAGCCATTCGGTTTGCCCAAATAATAGGCGCGGCGTCCGGTGCTTGATTCCAGGAACGCGGCCGTCGAGCCTGCGCCGGGTCGCGTCTTTTGCGCGCCCACCGGGCACCAATTATCGGGATTAGTCGCCAGCAAGCGCGCACCGCGTTCGATGCACTCGTGAGCTTTGGTGAGTTTTTCCATCGTAGGCATGCCTTCGCCAACAACGACATAACTGGGATTAATTCCGTCGTTGGCAATTCTCTTTTCGTGCAACGCCGTGAGAATCCCGCCTTCGCCCAGCACGAACACGGTGCAGTTGGGATGCGTCTCAGCGAGAAATTCGGCCGTGTTCATGGCCGAGGTGTAAAAATGTTTGGGCGAAACTCCGTTAATGCCGAGATGTTTCAAGCGCACGGCTAAATCTTCCGGCGTCGGCGCGGAATTGTTCGTGAGAAAAAGAAATGGGGTGCCGGTGGAAATGAGCGCGTTGACGAAATCTCCCGCGCCATCAATTAAATTGTTTTCCCGATATATCACCCCATCCATGTCGATCAAATAGCCAATTTTCATAAAATATTTTGGTGAACGGGCAAAACACTTGCCGCGTTTATGAGTCAGGGAGTTGTCTCGGGTTTTGAGACGGAAAAACTTATAGCACTGCTGGAACAAATTGCGATTTAATTTTTGGAACAAATAGATGACGGAATGGAAACAGTCTCGCAAGCGAATCGGGCTTCACACAAATCCGCGAAGCCCCTACACTCGCGGCGCATGAAAGGAATAATTCTGGCGGGCGGGGCTGGCTCGCGGTTGTTTCCGCTGACGCTTGTCGCCAGCAAACAACTCCAGCCGGTTTACGACAAACCGATGGTTTATTATCCGCTTTCAACGCTGATTGAGAACGGCATTCGCGAGTTGTGTCTGATTTCGTCCCCGCAGGATTTGCCCCGCTTTTGCCAATTGCTCGGCGATGGGGAAAAATGGGGCGTCTCCATTGAATACCGCGAGCAGCCGAAACCAAGTGGCATCGCGCAATCTTTTCTCATCGCCGAATCGTTCGTTGGAAAAGAGTCCGTCACGCTGATTCTCGGCGACAACATTTTCTACGGAGGTGATGGATTTGGCCGCGCTTTCAGAGAATTTCAAAACGGCGCAACAATTTTTGGTTACCACGTCAACGATCCTGAACGCTACGGCGTGGTTGAATTTGCTCCGGACAACCGCGCCATTTCCATCGAGGAAAAACCGCAGTCGCCCAAAAGCAACTACGCGGTGCCCGGACTTTATCTCTACGACAACTCCGTTTTGGAAATCGCGAAAAACCTGAAGCCGTCTGCGCGCGGCGAATTGGAAATCACCGACGTGAATCTCGAATATCTCCGGCGCGGACAATTGCGCGTTCAGCAATTGAGCCGTGGTTTCGCCTGGCTCGACGCAGGCACGAGCAGCAGTTTGCACGAAGCATCGGCTTATGTGCAGACCATCGAAAAGCGGCAGGGGATAAAAATTGGTTGTCCCGAAGAAGCGGCGTTTCACCGGGGATTTCTTTCACTGGCGCAACTGGAATCGCTCACCAGTCACATGCCGAATTGCGAGTATCGCGATTATCTCTCGCGCATGATGCAGGAAGCCAAACGTTCGTAATTCATCGCAATGATTCTCCTTCTCGGCAGCAGCGGTTACATCGGTCAGGCGTTTCAAGAGGCGCTCGAAACTCGCGAATTGAAATTCGCCGCGCTTTCGCGAAAGGATATGGACTACACGAATTTCCATTTGTTGTTGACGACTTTAAGAGTTGCGAAAGTCACCTTCGTCATCAACGCGGCTGGCTTCACCGGCAAGCCAAATGTCGATGCGTGCGAAACCGCGCGGGCCGATACGCTGCTGGGCAATACCGTCTTTCCAGTGACCGTCGCGCAAGCTTGCACGGCGGCGGGAATTCCGTGGGGACATGTTTCTTCCGGCTGTATTTACGCTGGCGCAAAAATCATTGAGGACGGACATGTGCGGGTGGAAAAGGATTTAATGCGCGACGAATTGAAAACTCTGCCCTACAAAAATCCCGAAGCCATTCGCGGCTTCTCTGAAGACGACGAACCTAATTTTTCTTTTCGCCAGCCACCATGCAGTTTTTACAGCGGCACAAAAGCGCTGGCCGAAGAAGCACTGGGTTCCATCGGCGGCGGTTATCTCTGGCGGCTACGAATTCCGTTTGATGAAAATGACAACGCGCGAAATTTCCTGACGAAGCTCCAGCGTTATCCAAAAGTTTATGACAATGTGAATTCACTTTCGCATCGCGGCGATTTTGCCAATGCTTGCCTTGATTTATGGAAACGGCGCGCCGCGTTTGGAATTTACAATGTCACCAATCCCGGTTTTATCACTAGTCGTGAAGTGGTAAAGCTGATTGAAAAAATTCTAAAACCCAATCGCCCATTTCAATTTTGGACAAGTGACGAAGATTTTTATAAAACCGCTGCAAATACGCCGCGTTCCAATTGTGTCCTGGACGTTGCAAAACTTCTCGCGACGGGCGTAACGTTGCGACCCGTGCGGGAAGCGTTGGAAAATTCTTTGCGGAACTGGAAGACCTCGTCCTGATTATTTATGCGATTACTTGTCACCGGCGGCGCGGGATTCATTGGATCGAATTTGATCCAACACGTCATTGATCAGAAAGAAATCGAACGGCTCGTTAATCTCGATTGCCTGACCTATGCCGGACACCTGGAAAATCTGGAAGCGGTGGCGCGCCATCCGAAATACATTTTTGAAAAAATCGATTTGCGGAACAAGCCTGCGGTGATTTCGGTTTTTCAAAAACATTCCATCACGCACGTTTTGCATCTGGCTGCCGAATCACACGTGGATCGCTCGATTGCAGCGCCCGACGATTTTATCCAAACCAATATCATCGGCACATTCAATTTGCTGGAAGCCGCGCGCGAATTCTGGCTGAACGCAAAACTTGATTTTCGTTTTCACCACGTTTCCACAGACGAAGTTTACGGAAGTCTTGGCGCAACGGGATTTTTCACAGAAGAAACTCCTTACGCCCCAAATTCGCCTTACTCCGCCAGCAAAGCTTCGAGCGATTTTCTGGTGCGCGCCTATCATCACACCTACGGCTTGCCCGTCGTGACGACGAACTGTTCCAATAATTATGGCCCATTTCAATTTCCAGAAAAATTGATACCCGTCATCATTCAAAATGCGATGGCACGCCGGGAAATTCCAGTTTACGGCGACGGTCTAAATGTGCGCGATTGGCTTTACGTGCGCGATCACGCCGAAGCGCTTTGGCAGGTCTTGACGCGCGGCAAACCTGGCCAGACTTACAACATCGGCGGACACAATGAATGGGCGAACCTTCGCGTGGTGGAATTGATTTGCGATCTGGTCGATGAACTCGCACCCAATTTAGGCGGCAACTCGCGCAAACTAATTTCGTTCGTCAAAGACCGTGCCGGTCACGACCGCCGTTATGCCATCGACGCTGGTAAAATCAAAAGCGAACTTGGCTGGACACCGGCCCACAATTTTGAAACCGGAATTCGAGAGACCGTTCAGTGGTATTTGAAAAATCAGGAGTGGGTGAAGAGAGTAACGCAAACCTAGGAGCGCGGACGAGAACGTCCGCGCCCCTGTCACTTAGTCCCGGAAATTCTGAAAACTCACCGCGACCGGAAAATCTTTTGCCTGCATCGCTGCGATGACCGCTTGCAAATCATCGCGGCTTTTTCCCGTCACCCGGATCTGTTGATCCTGAATCTGTGTTGTCACCTTTATTTTTGTGTCCCGAATAAACGTCGTGATTTCTTTAGCGACCGCCGTCTCGATTCCTTGTTTGATCTTGATGGATTGCCGCGAATGGCCCAGCGGGGAAACGTCCGGCTCGCCCTTGTCGATATTCTTCATGCTGATTTGCCGCTTGGAAAGTTTGCCAATCACGATTTCATGCAGCGCGCGCATTTTGAATTCGTCATCGGCCGTCAGCTTGATCTCATTTTTTTCCAGAACGATTTCCGCTTTGGCTCCTTTGAAATCAAAACGGTTCGCCAATTCCTTTTTGGCCTGGTTGACCGCGTTCTCGATTTCCATGGAGCTAACTTCGGAAACAATGTCAAATGATGGCATGGGCGGAAATTAAATTGGAAATTCGTTGCGCAAAAGGCAAAAGTTAAGGGCTTTGAAGAAACTATTAGAAATTGGACTGGCCGTTTGCTTCGCCTGGAACGTGATGGCGGTGTCAGCCGAGCCGGGTCCCGCGAAATTTGGCGAATTCAAAACCACGTCGATTAACGGCGCTGTCGGGAATCTAAACCGAACAAACGGCACCTTTCGTTTGAGCAATTCGGCAACGAACGATTCCGGGATTTATTTTGTGTTCCAACCATTTTCCGGCAACGGCCAGGTTACTGCGCGAGTTCGCCGCCCTGTTCAATCATTAACGAAATCTGGTATTTTGTTCCGCCAAACGACGAATGCGATTTCTCCCTCCGCAGGAATGTTTCTCACCGGCAGCAATACCGTTTTTGAACGTTTGTTAAACACAAACGAATTGCCGGTTCTGACCGTTCGCACGAATGAAAGCGTCGAATGGTTGCGAATCGTCCGCGAGGGAACGGCGTTCAGCGGATTTCTTTCAAAGGATGGGACCAATTGGATTCAGATCAGCGCCGACACAATTGAAATGCCGGAAAAAACTTTTGCGGGATTTGCAGTTTTTGGAAAAGGCGAAACTCTGTTTGATGAAGTTCGAATGCTCAGCGCGCATTTGGCCAGTCCTACCAACAATTCAAACTTTAGTCTGCCGACCAATATTGTAATCCGGGCCGACGTGGTGAGCCTTGGTAATGACCCAAGCCGCGTCGATTTTTTTGCGGGAGCGGAGACGATCGGCGAAGCAATGCACTTTCCTTATGCCATGGTTTGGAGCAACGCTTTGGCTGGGTCGCATTCCCTGACAGCGAAAATTACAGGTGATTTGGGGGCGGCCTTTTTTACTGAGCCAATGGTTTGCGAACCGTATTTACTGGCGGCAAAAGCGAAGTTTCTTGGCGTCGATCCTCTCACGAGAGGAGACTGGAAGGGAAAGTACGGCGCCGAAGGATTTCAGATCGTCTGTCATTCCACGAATTATCCTTCGTATGCCGAAGTTTCGGCGACCGGTTATAAAAATTTTCTGATGGGCTACTCATCTGATCCTGGGGCGCTGCAATTGACGAACGGCACCGGAAGAATTATTTCGCATCAATTCACCTACACCAATATGACAATCAACGTTTCTTTTCTGGACGGACGTGCGCATCAGGTGGCGCTCTATTGTCAGGATGCGGGCAGCAATGTTCGCGTGCAAACCATCGAAGTGCTCGACGGCCAAAGCCGGATCGTGCTCGACGCTCGGCGGATGGCTGATTTTTCCGCTGGCAAATATCTGGTCTGGGATATTCGCGGACGTGTGAAATTTCGAACCACGCGGGTGGCCGGCGGGCCGAGTGTGGTCAGCGGGGTTTTTTTTGATGCCAGTGAAAAATCCGAAACGGCGCGTTAGATTTTAACAGGGAAAAACATAAAACGAAACCAAGTGGTTTGCAGAGACTTTGCGCCTTCCATCGGCCAACGCCAGTAGTTAAACAAAATTCCTGCGACCAACGGGGCGATCACAAGCGAGGCAAGGCCTAATTCGGTGTGGTTGATCAACACCAGCGAAAGCGCCAAGCCGGCGGCATTCGTGATGACCGCCGCCCAAAGGTAAGGCATGCGATTTCCCATAAAAATCAACGTTCCCCAAACGGAATAGTGGGTTTCAAAGAAAGCGTTTACCGCGAGCATGGCGAGCCAGACTCCCGGTAAAAGTTCCTTGTCAGACCCGATCCATTTCAACAACACCGGAGACAATGGCACGGCCAAAGCCGCCAGAAAGGCAAAAGTGAGTAAATGGAGCCAAAGCCTTGGCCTGAAAATTTTGCGGAGATTTTCGAAATCATTCCGCGCCCGCAATTGGCCGATTAGGGGCCACTTGACCGAAATCCAGACCACCGACATGCCTTGGATTATGGAAATGATACGAACGGAGAGGCCATACTTCGCAGTTGCATCAAGCCCGAACAAAGCCGTGCAAATGAATATGCTGGCATTGCTGCTCAAATAGCCGCTCACATATTGAAGGCCGACGCGCCAACTGCCCGGCCAAAGCACTGCCAACAAGTTCGCGGCGGGTAAATTTTCCCGGTCAATGGGTTTATCGCGCAGCAATCTCAAACAAGCGCGACGCGACAGATACCTTTGCAGCAGATTTCCGAAAAGAGTGGCAACAGGCAAACTTAACAGTCCACCGCCCGCGATCAATAATCCGGCGGCGATCAGCAAACGCAGGCCGTAGGACAAGACGGACAAGCGCGCAGCGAGCAAAATATTGTTCGTCCCTCGCAGGAAAACATTCCACCATCCAGCGTAAATTTCCCAAACCGAGGCAACGAGGGCGATGCCCCATGCCCACCATGTGATTGTGGGATGATCGGTTTCCTGGACGCGAAGTCCGACCATAAATGTTCCGAAGATTCCCATCAACAAAATGGCGGCTAAAGAAAGGTAGCGGTACAAAGATTGGGTTGTGCGCAGGAGTTGCCAGAGGAGAGGATAATTGGGATCATGCGTTTCGCTGGGTAAAATCCCCTCCGCCTTGAGTTCTTTGGCGCCGCCCATCGCATAACTCACATTGCGCTCGATGCTGACAGCAAACCCGAAATCAACGACTGCGACCAGTGCGCCAAGGTTTAGAAAGACGATGTACATGCCGAGGTCGGGTTTGCTCAGTTGCAGCGCGAGGAGTGGGAGCAACACCAGCCCTGAAGCCAGTTGCAGTCCGTTGAAGAGCCACGACCAGACCACCGTTGAGCGGTAGAGACGATCAAGAATTCCGCGAAAATTAGTCATCGTTGTCTCGGAATTGCCCGCTCACAGCGCGGCTTGCAGCAGCACAGGGCGAGGACTGCCCCCCCAGAAAAAGAATCCTTTCAACCGTAAACGGTAAGCCGGTTGGACTTGTTTCAACCAATCCACCATCTCAAAAACGTGCCGTTCATCATGGTACGTCGTGATGGCAATTTGTGGGCTTCCGCCGCGAATCAATCGCTCCGCACCTTTCAGAATATCAACGTCCGCGCCTTCGGCGTCGATTTTTATCAGGTCGCGCTCGGTCAGGTTGATCTTTTTCTCCGCGCAATAATCGTCCAGCGAAACCGCCATAATGGTCCGTCCGCCGGTGGCCGAAGAATTTAAATCGATTCGATTTGCTTCGGGGGAATCTCCTTCCAAAAAATTTACCGGCCCGGAAATTCTCCCAACCGCCAACGTTTCGACCACGATCTTGTCGCTCAAGCCGTTTGTTTCTGCGCCCAACCGCGTGTAATTTGCTGTCCTTTCCGATGGCTCAAAACAGATTACTTTTCTTGCCTGTCCCTGTTTCAAAATCCGATAGGCAAACAACCCTTCACAAGAACCCACATCCAATACCAAACTCTCCGGAGTCATTCGCACTGGAGGCGTGGTATAATAATGGGGATAAAGCGGGTCGAATTCCTGGGCGATGCTGAAATATAAATTATTGGACACCTCGCCCAACCAATAGAAAACAAGTCCATTCTCCAGGACGGTCACTTTCGACACCCCGTCAGATACTTTTTCAATGCGCGTGGTTCGAGCCAGGTCTCTCCCGGCAGCTCGATAAGAAAACCGGCGCGGCAACAAAACCTCCTTCCAATTCAAAGCGGCATCGGGCAGCGAAAATAATCCGGGATACCGTCGCAGCGAAGACCACGTTGTTAAGCACTGATAAAAATTGCGAATGAGATTTCTTTTCTTGTCCATGAACAGATTTAGTGAGCTTGGTTTTTCAAACATTTCCAAGCTTTAACGCTTTTTCGTAGGCTTCGAGAAATCGACGCCCCATCGTTTGGGGAGATAAATATTCCCGTGATTTCTTCAACGCTTCCGCGTCCACCTCTCCACGACTGAACAACGGATGTTGGCAGGCGGCCCGGATGGATTTGATGAATTCATCCAGATTGTTTGATGGAAAAAGAAATCCATTTTTTCCGGGAAAAACATAATCGACAATTCCACCAATCGCGCTGGCAACGACTGGCACTCCGGCAACCACTGCTTCTTTGACGGCATTGGGGCTGGTGTCCGCTCGCGTCGGCAAGAGCAACATTGTGGCGGTGGCCAGCTCCTCAGCTACTTCCGGTGGCGAAAGATCCGTCTTTAAAACTATCCGGCGCCAGAACTCAGGAGATACGGTTGATTTAAGGGAATTCAGAAAGGTCGGGTTCGGGGCGCCAATTAGAACTAATTCAAAGCAAAATTCTCGCGCCAACTCATCCAGCGCTCGCAACAATAAATCCGTTCCTTTCGCGTAGCCGAGCGTGGCGACACAAACAAAACGGACGGGCTGGATTTGAGGGCGGCGCTGGATGCGATGAAATATCCAGTTGGGCGCGTGCTCGGCTTGAAACACTTGAAGCTTGGGATACTTGGTTTTCAAATATTGAACGGCGAAGGCAGATTCCGTCGTTGCCATTTTTATCCGCTTGAAACTGATCGTTTCGCAAAGAGCGATGAATCGTTGGTAATTGCCAACGGGAACAAGTTCTTTGAGCCACGTAAAGAGGCCTTGGAGCGTTATGAGATGGGGGTAATCGAGCCTTGAGGCGACCGTCGCCGCGCCTTTTTCTACACCCCACGCATGAACCAAGTCCGGCTGGATTTTTTTTAGGACACGATTGATTAGAAACGTATCCAACCAAAAAAATGACGGAGCGCGCAACCCTCCGGGAACTTTCAAAATATGAAAAACGACGCCATTTTTTTCAAACGTAAAATTCTGTTTCACTTGCTTGCGAAGCACGATGACATAAATCTGCAACGCGGGATTTTTTTCCAATTCCGAGAGCAACACCACCTGCCATGTACTCGGATGCTGCTTGGGCAATGATTGCAATGGCAACGGTAAGTCAGGCATCCATTCAATCGGAAAATCCGAAATCCAAGCAATGCGGATCGGCACATGCCTGGTGATTTTTTGAATGTTTCGCTCGAATTCCATCTGTCAATTCCGAAGTGTTTTACCAGACTGTTCAGTGGTAAAGTGAAATCCTCATAAAAGCGGACAAACGCATCCAAACCCACCTTGTTAAAATATTCAAAACGCCCTGTTTTTCTTGGGACAAGAGCCGTTTTCGCGAAGATTCACGATTGGAGATAGGGCGGGCGGACCTGGTTGAGAAAAATAATTTTGAAAAGCGAGGGAGTCTTCGGCTAGTCTCAGCGGAATGTGGAACCGTTCCGTTTGGCTGGTGTGGCTATTAGTGCTGCCGCTGGCTTTGATTCTCGGCTATTTGCTGGCGACTCCCGATGACTTGATGTCATTTGGATTTATCGGGCTGATTCTGTTTTCCCTCAGCCTTCCGCTTTTGCTCCGCTGGCATCACGCGCTTCTGATTTTTAGCTGGAATGCGTTGATAATGATTAACTTTTTGCCGGGCGTGCCTTACCTCTGGATGCTGCTGTCCTTTGCCAGTCTCACGATTTCAGTGGTCCAGCGCACCATAGATAAACAGTTCGTTTTCCTAAAAGCTCCTTCCGTCACTTTGCCACTTCTTTTTTTGGGAGGGGTTGTTTTTGTGACAGCCCAATTTACGGGAGGGATCGGCCTCGCGGCATTTGGGTCGGCACTGTATGGCGGGAAAAAATACTTTTACGTTCTGGCCGCCATTGTTGGTTATTTTGCGTTGATGGCTCAACCGGTTCCCAGACATCGCGCCAAACTCTACACGATCCTATTTTTCCTTACCGGTTTGACCGCCGCCGTCAGCAATTTGATTTACTTGGGGGGGCCATCTTTCTATTTCCTTTACGGATTTTTCCCAGCCGAGTTTGCCGTCAACCAAGCCATGGTCGATCAAGGTTTTTTGGAAATCGGCACGACCCGGATCTCCGGTTTGAATTTGGCTGGAGTTGCCGTTTTTTGCGCCTTGCTGGCAAGCGGGGGCTTGCGGGATGTTTTTAATCGCCCGTGGAAATTTCTAGTGATGTTCCTCGCCTTTTTCGCCGGCATGCTCAGCGGGTTTCGTTCCGCTACCATCCTTTTGGGGCTGCTTTTCGTTTTCATGTTCTTTTTTCAAAGGCTGCATCGCACCATTCTTTTTCCGAAGCTGATCTTAATCGGCCTGTTAGGGGCGGCTCTCCTCCTTCCCTTCATTTCTAAAATGCCCTTTTCTGTCCAACGCGCCCTGAGCGTCCTCCCGATCAAAGTGGATCCCGCTGTGAGTCGAGACGCCGAGGGCACAAGTCTGTGGCGATTGGATATGTGGAAAATCCTTATTCCGCAAATTCCAACGTACTTTTTCAAAGGCAAAGGGTTCGCGCTGGATCCGACCGACCTCTATCTGGAGGAACAATCCGCCCTTCGAGGACTAGCCGGGCCATCGGATCTGGCTATTTTGGTCGGGGAATATCACAATGGGCCGCTGACGGTCATGCTTCCTTTCGGGATTTTCGGTGCCATTGGATTTGTTTGGTTTCTCGCCGCCAGTTGGTGGGCCTTGTATCGTAATTACCAATTCGGTGAGCCAGAGCTTCGACACATCAACGCCGTTTTGCTCGCGTTCTTTTCAACCAAGGCCATTTATTTTCTCTTCGTTTTCGGAGCATTCAGTTCTGACTTATTTGGGTTTATCGGATTGATCGGATTAAGCATCAGCTTGAACGGAGGGATAAAAGAAAAGCGCGATGTCAAAGCCGTGGAAATTCCGTATAAGCGGGAAGACGCGACCGTAACGGTCTAAGAAAACCATGCGATTCTCCGTCGTCACTCCAAGTTTCCGCAATTCCAACTGGCTGAAACTTTGCATCGCCTCGATTGCCGATCAGCAAGTTGACTTGGAACACATCATTCAAGACGCTGGCTCTGATGATGGCACGCTCGACTGGCTTCTGCAGGACGATCGCGTCAAAGCATTCGTCGAGAAAGACAAAGGAATGTATGATGCCGTTAACCGTGGGCTAAAAAAATCTTCGGGTGAAATCCTCTCTTATTTGAATTGCGATGAGCAATATTTGCCCGGTGCGTTGAGTAAAGTGGAGGAATTTTTCAGGCAAAATCCCGGGGTGGAAATGGTTTTTGGCGATGCCATCATCATCAATCCGCGCGGCGAATTTCTTTGCCATCGCAAATCTCTCCTGCCTCTGAAACCCCATTCAATGGTATCAGACAATTTGGCGATGCTGACCTGCGCCTCATTTTTTCGCCATTCTCTCATTGAAAAACGCGGTTTGTTTTTCGATTCCACTCTGCGCGATTTAGGCGATGCGGAATGGATTGTTCGATGTATCGAACAAAAAGTTCCAATGGGGTTGCTGAAGGATTTCACTTCAGTTTTTACCGACACTGGCGAAAACATGAACCTTAAGCCCAATGCGCAACGAGAAAAAAAGGCGCATTTTGCGGCCGCTCCCTGGTGGTCACAAAAGTCCCGATCTTTAATTGTCCTTCATCATCGCTGCCGAAAGTTGTTGGCGGGGGGCTATCAACAAGAGCCTTTTCAATATGAAATTTATACATCTGAAAGTCCGGCAAAGAGAGTTTGTTTCGATGTCTCCCGCCCGGTTGCCCGGTTCACTCGATACGCTAAACAGACGAATTGAAACCCATCGGAAAAAATTGCCTATCGCTAGTGTCCACCGCTTGGTTTGACTTCCGCTTCAACTTGCCGTAACTCGTCTGACGTTTGACTTCAAAAGAGAAAAATATTGGACGCCCGGATACAGCAGTGGTTTTGGCGGCGGGCCATCCTTCGGCTGCGCTGGGCGCTATTTTTCGACACACTTCTTCGGCGATGGTTCCCGTTAATGGTCGTCCCATTATCCATTGGCTTCTGAATTATCTGCGCGGGAAAGGCATTACGCGCGTTGTCCTCGGCTTGCGACCGACTGAAACGCGCTTGCCGCGTTTCGTCCATCAAGCATTCGGGCAGATTCTGGAGATTATCTCTGTGCCTATTGCCGAGGATCTCGGCCCAGGTTTTACGCTGCTGAAATGTCTGGAACAACTCAAGGCCAACGAATCGTGCCTGATCGTTTTGGGAGACACGCTTTTTGAATTCCCGAAAGATGCACGAGATCAATTTAATGAAAGTTTCGTTCTCACCAGCAAAGTCGAAGATGCCTCGCGTTGGTGTTTGGCCAATGTCGATGCGGCACAGCGCGTATCCGGTCTGGATAACAAGCCGGCGGAAAATCCCGCTGACTGGCCAGCTTTGGTCGGCGTCTATTATCTGCGCGATTGCGCCCCTGCTCTACAGTCTCTTCAATCCGCACTTGAGCGCGAAGTCGGCTCGCTCCAATTGAGCGACGCACTCCAGCCCTATATCGAAAAGAATCAACTCCGCGCTTTTCCGGCGGGCGAATGGTTTGATTGCGGCAATCTCGATTTTCTCACCAGTTCCCGTCGGCGACTGCTCCAGGCGCGCAGTTTCAATACGATCCAGATCGACGATCTGCATGGCACGATTACCAAGAGAAGCGAACACACCACGAAGTTTCTGAACGAAATTAATTATTATCGTTTGGTGCCGGGCGACCTCGCGACATTTTTCCCAAGGCTCGTGGATTTCTCGCTCGATCCTAAAAATCTTTTTCTGACGCTGGAATACTACGGCTATCCCACCCTCTCGGAGATTTGGACGTTTGAAGACATGGGAGAAAATTACTGGAAAGGAGTCTTTCAATCGCTTCAAAGAATCCTCACCTGTTTTGAACGCTACTCAATAGAACTATTGCCCGCTGCAACTTTTAATTTCTATTGGCAGAAAACGTTCGAGCGTCTGAACACCTTTGCGGGGCAGAACGAGGATTTCGCGCGTCTGGCGCAGGCTGAGAAAATTGAGTTGAACGGACGACAGCTGAATGGCTGGCCAAAAATTCAGCAGGAAATTGAGCGGTGCGTCCGGGAAATTTCCGCCAAACCACGCGGGCAAATCATTCACGGTGATTTGTGTTTTCCAAATATTCTTTATGATCCGTTGTCGCGGCTCTTCAAATTCATTGATCCACGCGGCAGTTTTGGCGAGTCGGGTATTTATGGCGATGATCGTTATGACATCGCAAAACTTCTGCACTCGCTCGATGGCGGTTATGATTTTTTGATTCACGACATGTTCTCTCTCGAACGCGAGGGCGAACGTTTGCAATTGCAGCAATTTTTCCCGAGTTCGCGTGGTGCCGTGCTCAATGCGTTCCAGCAAATTTTTGGTGCCGCTCACGACTTGCGCGAAATCCGAACGTTGGAAGGTTTGCTCTTTCTCTCGATGTGCCCGCTGCATCAGGATCATCCCAAGCGGCAAGTCGCCATGTTTGTCACGGGTCTGCGAATCCTTAACGGACTAATTGACGATGAAGATATGTATTGATGTCGATGGTGTTCTTTGTGAACTGCGACGCCCGGAAGAAAGTTATTCCGCAGTAAAACCTCGTCCTGGCGCAATCGAAAAAATGAAATCGCTGAAAGCAGCCGGACATTATTTGATTCTCTGCACCGCGCGGCACATGGGAACCTGCAACAGCAATATCGGCCTGGTCGTGGCTCGTCAGGGAAAAACTTTGCTGGACTGGCTTGCTCAATATGAAATTGCCTACGACGAAATCTGGTTCGGTAAACCACATGCCGATGTGTATATCGATGACAACGCCTATCGATTTACTTCATGGCGCGAAATTTCCGACGACGGAAGCAATCTACCGTTGAGCAGCGAAAAAGCTGCCGCCCAAAGTCGCGGCCAGACAAAGGCGACTTCGTAATTTCCCAAACGCCATGCCCGACTGGAAACTGAATATCGTCATGCCAATGGCTGGTCTGGGCAGTCGTTTTCGTCAGGCCGGTTTTGAAGTTCCCAAGCCGCTGATCGATGTTCGAGGCCGCCCGATGTATGCGTGGGCCACGGACAGTCTTCCTCTCGAACGAAGCACTCGACTGATATTTATTTTGCTGGCCTCGCAACCGGAATGCTCTGATTTGCAGCGCGACATCCAACAACGCTACGCTCGCCACCAACCTGTAATTCTCACCGTGCCAGAGTTGACTGCGGGCCAGGCGATAACCGTTTTGCGTGCTCGTGAATTCATCAATTCCGAAGAGCCGCTTTTGATTCACAACGCGGACACTGCCTTCGATACTGATCCTCTCTGGGTTGAACAAGCCTGGCGTGAAAATTTGGATGGAGCTTTGTTGGTATTTCCCTCCGCCGAAAAACGCTGGAGTTTTTCCAGGGAAAATGCGCAAGGTTTGGTCGAGAGCGTCCGCGAAAAAGAAGTTATTTCTCCCTGGGCGACCACTGGCACTTATTGGTTCCGGAGAGGAAATGATTTCGTGCGGACGGCGGAGGCGCGTTTTCATTCCGGCAAACGGGAAGCAAGTGAGTTCTATGTCGGCCCGCTCTACAACGAGCTGATCGCCGAAGGCGCCAGGGTGAAAAACTTTGCCATTCAAAAATTATATTGCTTTGGCACTCCGGAAGATTTGGAAGCAACGTTACGTGATCTGCAATCCAAGCGGCCTTGTTCAATTTAACCTGCGTCCAACCCCGCAGTGCGCAGCATTTTTTTAATTTCGCCAAGATCCACGGTTGCAGTCATCGCGTGATCGCCCGGAAAAATTTTCCAGTGATAATCGAGTTTGTTCACCTGGCAAATCCATTCCACCCATCCATCCAGCCAATTGCTCGCGACAAATGTAATAACCTTGCAACCCGGCTTACTCCAGATTGCGTTGGTGAAACCGCTGCCAAGAATTCCCGCAAAGGCCTCCGCATTGGAAAAAAGTTGTATCTCCTGCGCAAAAGTCAGCTTCTCCGTATCGACAATCGCCCAGCCAAGCTTTTGAAAGAACTCGTTTACTTCAGTTTCATTCTGGATGCCACGGGTTTTACCCCGGCGCGCGATGATAAAGCGTTTTGGCCCCTGATAAGATTGATCTGCGCGCGGCAGAAAAACGGAGCGAAGATAATTCACCGCATACGGATTGTAACAGGCGATCTGCGCAGTCGGAGGGGAGAAATAATAGTTTTCAACCAGCAAATGTTTCTCCGGCGTATATCGGCATCGTTCCAGCAAACCGAGCAGCGACAAAGTTTCCCTTTGATAGCCCGCAAGACGACATGGAATCAAAATTTTCGTGTCCGAAGGAAATTCCGAAAGCAGGGCCAGTCGTGGCAAGGCGTCCATAATCCAATGACTGAAAGTCGGCACGCCGTCATTGGGAACCCATCGTGCAACAACGCTTGTCCAGTTTCCGGAAAGAAAAGTTGGCTTGGGCAACCAGACATAATTCAAGGCGGGATCATCATTCATCCACACGTCACCATAAACGGATTCGCGGCAAATATTTTTTTTCTCGTCCAATAGCGCGAGCGAGGACGAAACGAGACGCGCGTTTTTGTGATCGCTCCAAAAAATTGGCCAGGGTTGTGAGGCGTGTTGGCTCAATCCGCAGATAACTTGCAGCGAATTTTCGGTAGTTTCAGGCTGACCCTGGTCCGTGAGCACCACCTGACGCGGACGACGCTTCTCAAGCAAGACCGAGTTATAAATTGAAAACGATTTCTTCGGTCGCCCAAAACGGAATGCCGTAGAGGGCGCAAAGACAGCAAGTATTTCCACCGCCTTCGCTGGAATGGTTTTTTGGAACAATCTTCGGATATTTTTTAATGGCCGATGAAGCAGCGGATAACGTCGCAATTTCCAAACTAGATCGTAATAAATCGAAACGTCGGGCATAATTTGAGAGTCAATCTTTCATTCTTATCCACCGGTTATTCGTCTCCATTGGATTCAAACGATTTCTTTTCCCAGCGACGTGAGGTGCGTTCGGGCAATGTGTTGTCCACTTTGGCGTAATAAGTTTCTTCTCCAAACATTTCGTTCACGGCTTTTTGAAATTCCCATGAAGGTGCCACCCCATATTTCTCGTGCGTCTCGACAAAAACAATTTCGCCATTCGGACGCCGCAGGCAAAGAAACAATGGACATTTCCCAGGAAATCCCAAAGCCATTTCGCGAATGAGATCCAATTGGTCGCAGTTGAAATGAGCGGTGTTCAATCGCAGATGAACCTGCTTGGTATATTTTCTGGGCGCATCTTCCAAGGGCATCATTTCCTGCGGGAAAATTTTGGGTTTATCATCGCCGGTATTGACCTCGCCCACGATCAGCACCGCTTTATTTGGCACGAGCAAACTGCGGAATTTGTCATAATTTTCGTTCATGAAAAGCACCTGCACCGAGCCTTGCAAATCTTCCAGCGTTACCATCGCATAAGGTTTTCCGCTCTTTTTTGAAACACTTTGCTGCACCGCGCCAATCAGCCCGCCGATCCGCGTCACAGTTCGGCTCGGCAACGCGGCCAAATCGCTCGTCTTGTGCAGCGCAAATTTTTGCAACAACGGGGCCAGGGGCGTGAGCGGATGTCCAGTGACGTAAAATCCGAGCAGTTCTCTTTCGTGCGCGAGTAATTCGTGTTGTGGCCATTCCGGCAATTGTTTTTCCGGCTCCACTTTTTTCTCCGCGCGCTCTTCCAACATGCCGAACATCGTTTCCTGCTTTTTCTGGCGGTCGGAAACAATGCCGGCGGCGCGCGCCATCGCCCGGTCAACGCGCGCAAACATGGTCGAGCGAGTTTCGCCAAAACAATCGCACGCGCCGGATTTAATCAACGCTTCCAAAACTTTTCGCGTGACCGCGCGTCCGTCGATTCGTTCGCAAAATTCTTCGAGTGAATTGGAATTTCCGTCTTGCTCGCGTGCTTTCAAAATACTTTCGACCGCACCTTCACCAACGCCTTTGATGGCGGCCAAACCAAAACGAATCACAGTTCCCTCCCGCGCTGGAGCAAATGCGACCTGGCTTTCATTTACATCCGGCGCGAGAACTTCGATGTTAAAATTGCGCGCTTCTTCGATGAGCACACTGAGTTTTTCAGTGTTGTTCATGTCATTGGTCATGTTCGCGCTGAGAAATTCGACGGGGTAATTCGCCTTCAGATAAGCCGTTTGATAAGCGACAATCGCATAAGCCGCTGCGTGCGATTTGTTGAAGCCGTAGCCCGCGAATTTTTCCAGCAAATCAAAAATCTCATTCGCTTTTGCTGCCGGAATTTTATTGGTCGCCGCGGCGCCTTTGACGAAGGTCTCGCGCTGTTTCTGCATTTCCTCGACCTTCTTTTTTCCCATCGCGCGCCGCAACAAATCCGCGCTGCCGAGTGTGTAACCCGCGAGCAACTGCGCCGCTTGCATGACCTGTTCCTGATAAATTAGAACGCCATAAGTCTCTTTGGAAATCGGCTCGAGCAACGGATGCGGATACTCAATTTTGATTTCGCCATGACGACGTTTGATGAAATCAGGAATCAGGTCCATCGGTCCCGGACGATACAAGGCGACGAGCGCTGTGATGTGTTCAATGGAACTGATCTGAAATTTTCGGCAAAGATCGCGCATCCCGCCCGATTCCAATTGGAAAATCCCAATCGTGTTGGCTTTGTTCAACAAGTCGTAAGTCTTCGCGTCTTCGAGCGGCAAGTTATCAATTGGGATATCAATACCTTTGGTTTTTTTTACCAACTCGCAGGTGTTGCGAAT
>JBDSLX010000325.1:0-29737 GCA_039916145.1 Verrucomicrobiota bacterium
ATAGCGGAATTTATTTGCGCGGCTGTCCACAAGTGCAGATTTGGGATCCCGCCGATAAAGGTGGAGCCAGAGATCATTCCGTCGGCTCGGGCGGGTTGCACAACAATCAAAAAAATCCCAACAACCCAACCAAGCGCGCGGACAAACCCATTGGCGAATGGAACCAGTTTCGCATTCTGATGACCGGCGACAAAGTTTCCGTTTACCTGAATAACGAATTCGTGGTGCATGACGTTACGATGGAAAACTCTTTGGCACGCGACCAGCCGCTGTATTCCTTTGGCCCGATTGAATTGCAGAACCATAAGAACCCGCTTTATTTCAAAAATATTTACGTGCGAGAAATCGGTGCTCGAAAATAACGTCGCGGTAAATCTTAGGTTTAGGATGTCTGTTCTTCGCTAGATATATTTTTCGGCACGAACTCGCGCTGGAGGGCGAGCCGTTCTAGTTTGCCGGAAAGCCGCATTCCTTATTTCCCAATTTTTCTCAACAAACTTTTCGCGCGCCTGACCCAGACGAGATCTCGTTTGCGCTGAAATTTCGGCGCGTGCAGATCATCGGCGAGAATTTCTCTTAATTCGCTTCTGGCCAAATCTTCTTTCTTGTTTGCCACGTATAGTTCCGCCAGTTGCACTCGCGCTCGTGCGTAGGAATTGTTTTGCAAAACCTGTTGCCAGACCGCCATCGCCGCTTCGTTTTCGTCGAGCGCCATCAAGGTTTCCGCGTAAGCCATGAGCGAATGGCCGTAGTCGTGTTTGGGATTTTCCGCGCAGACCTGCTGCAAAATCGGTTTCGCTTCCGGCGCGCGCTTTTGCCGAAGCAACGCTTGTCCCAAATGCGCGCGGGCATCGATGTCGCATGGCTCTCGTTCCAGGGCGGCGCGATAACATTGTTCGGCCTTCGCAAATTTGCCTTTGCGAAAATAAATGTCGCCGAGTTGAAAATGGTGATGCGCTTTGTCGAGGTGATAAATCTGCGCCTCCAATTCCTTGATGCGTTGGCGGGAACCTGCGCCAGGCAATTCAAAGCCGCTCGATGCCGACCGGCTGCCGCGATAGACGTAAAAATAATAAAAACACGCGCCCAATCCTGAGCCGATAAAAATGAAAAAAGCCCAAATCCATTCCTGGCGACGGATGGCGTCGATGAGCATCCAGATTTGAAAAGCGGTAACGATTAAAAGAAACGGGTTGCTCAGCCAGAATTCCAGATCCGTGAAGTGGGAGATAAATCGCATGTTGGAACGGCGCCACGCTAGGGAGTGCGGCGGAATTTGCCAAGAAAACTTTCCGCATAACGACTTGAACTTTGCAGGCAAGTCGCTTACTTCTCACCGCGAATGGGCAGCGCCAACAAAACTCTCGTTATTGTTCCGACGTATAACGAGCGAGAGAATCTTCCGCCGATGGCGCAACGGCTTCTGGCATTGCAAGTGCCGGTGGATTTGTTGGTCGTGGATGACAATTCGCCTGACGGCACTGGAAAAATTGCCGATGAATTGGCGGCGCAGCATTCGAACATTCATGTTTTGCACCGCGCCGAAAAAAATGGCTTGGGTCGGGCTTATTGCGCTGGGTTTGCCTGGGCGTTGGAGCGGGATTACGAATTCATCATGGAAATGGATGGCGATTTTTCGCATAACCCGGATGACATTCCAAAATTTATTGAAGCCATCCAAGATGCCGATCTGGTTCTCGGCTCTCGTTATTGCAACGGGATTCGCGTCATTAATTGGCCGTTGAGAAGGCTGCTCTTGAGTACAGGCGCAGGTCGTTACGTTCGCATTATTACGGGGATGCCCTTCAGCGATCCGACTGGTGGATTTAAATGTTTTCGCCGACGCGCGCTGGAGGCGGCCCACCTTCAGGAAGTGCGCTCCAATGGTTACAGTTTTCAAATTGAAATGACGCATCGCATCTGGCGGCAAGGACTGAGAATTGTCGAAGTCCCGATTATTTTCACCGACCGCTTTCAAGGCACATCCAAGATGTCGGGGAAGATTGTGCGGGAGGCGCTTTTGATGGTTTGGCGGCTCTGGTTGCAGAATGGATTGCGCCGCTCGCCTCGCACCGCAGCGAAATTGACGTGCGCGCATTGTGAACCGTAAAATCAAAGACTATATTTTCGGTGCGGACTGGCTCACAAAACAGGAGCGCATGGTTTTATATGTTATCATGGGATTGCTTTTGACCGGTTGGGCGGTGAAAAGTTATCGAATCGCCCATCCACCGATGGCGCCGATTCAACAAAACAAAGAATAAAATGCACGAAGCCAATTTTGAAGAAATTTTAGAAAAGATCGTTTTGAACGACCCCCGGTATCATTGCGACGGATATTTTTTCCTGCGCGAGGCGCTGGATCACACGCAAAAGATGGTCGGCAAAGCGAAGAAGGATGAAATCCGCCATGTCAGTGGACAGGAATTGCTTTCGGGAATTCGCGAATACGGTATGGCGCAGTTTGGCCCAATGACTTTGACTGTGCTGGAAGAATGGGGGATCCGCTCGTGCGAAGATTTCGGCGAGATGGTTTTCAACATGGTGACAAATAATCTCCTCGCGAAAACCGATAAGGACAGCCGCGATGATTTTAAGGATGGGTACAGTTTCCAAGAGGCGTTCTGCAAACCGTTTTTGCCGAAGAGCAAATCAGTAAAGAATGAAACCGCATCAGCATGAGTTGCCTCTGAAACTGGCGGTGTTAAGATTTAAAACATGACGATTGAACTGCCGGATGCGGCCACCTTGAAAATCACCTCCGAAGAGGCGCAATTGGATTTCGCCGTCGGCCTCTACACCGGAAAGCACGCTTCTCTTGGCCGCGCAGCGCAGGTGGGGGGGATGCCCAAAGTTTTGTTTATGCAGGAACTGGCCCGACGCGGGGTCGCCATGCATTACACCATGGAGGACGTCGAACATGATATGAAGATGGCCAAGCTCTTGGGTCAAAAGAAAACGACATGATCGTTGTTGATGACACGTCGGCCATCACTACTCTTTTGCAAATCGGCAAGGCAAGTTTGCTCCAGGATCTTTATCACGAAGTTCTCATTCCCGAAGCCGTCCGAGTTGAACTTTTGATCCTGTATTCGTCTCTCCCTGATTTTATCGAAACTTTTCCCGTCAAAGATCGTAACGCTGTCGCGCGATTGCTGAGAGTAGTTGACGGCGGCGAAGCGGAGGCCATTGTTCTCGCCAAAAAAAAGCATGCCGACCTTTTGCTTATTGACGAATCAGAGGGACGCGCGGTCGCCAGACGCGAGGGGATAAATTTCGTTGGATTGCTCGGCGTTCTGGTCCAGGCAAAATTCCGGGGATTTATTCCCTCTGTTCATGAAGTGCTGGGCGAAATTGAAAACAGCACGACATTTTTTGTTTCACAGGAAATAAAAAATGTGGCGTTACGAACCGCAGGCGAACTTTAAATATTTCACTTTCATGTCCGACATTTCATCCAACGCAAAACTTCACACTTTACAAAACGGCCTGACGATTATTGTGCGCGAAGACCACAGCGCGCCCGTTGTTTCCGCGCAGGCCTGGTGCAAAACCGGAAGCATCGACGAGGGCAAATGGCTCGGCGCCGGTTTGTCTCACGTGCTCGAACACATGTTGTTCAAAGGAACCACGACACGCGGCGCAGGACGAATCGATCAGGAAGTTCAAGACGTTGGCGGTTACATGAATGCCTACACGTCGTTTGATCGAACCGTTTATTGGATCAACGCGCCCAACACGGGAGCAAAAGTGGCGGTCGATGTTCTTTGCGACATCATGCAGAACGCGACTTTGCCCGCCGACGAACTTGCCAAGGAACTCGATGTCATTCGCCGCGAAATGGACATGAATCAAGACGATCCAAACCGTCGCGCGAGCCGGCGTTTGTTTGAAACTGCCTTCACCAGAAGCCCGTATCGTTTCACGGTCATCGGTTATCCCGAAATATTTAACGATCTCCAACCGCAAGACATTCACACTTACTATCGCGAACGCTACATGCCCAACAACATGTTCTTCGTCGTCGTGGGCGATATAAAACACGACGAAGTGATCGCGCAAATCACCGAAGCATTTTCCAAATCAAAACTGCGCGCGCTTTCGCCCACCGTTTTGCCCAGCGAGCCGAAGCAAACCGCGCCACGCGAACTCATCGAAGAAGCGCCCATTGAACTCGGTCATTTTCATTTTAGCTGGCACATCCCGGACATTCGCCATCCCGACCTTCCCGCGCTCGAAATTTTAGCCACGCTCCTCAGCAATGGTCGCAGTTCGCGTTTGTATCAAGAGGTTCGTGAAAAAAAGGGTCTGGTCAATTCAGTCGATGCCTGGACTTACAATCCCGGCGACACTGGTTTGTTCGGCATGAGCGCGATTGTCAACGCAGACAAATTCTCTGCGGCGAACGAAGCGATGCTGGAAGAAATCGAGCGACTGAAAACTGAATTGGTTCCCGTCGAAGAATTGTCAAAAGTCATCAAGCAATTCGTGGCTGGCATTTTGGCGACGCGCAAAACCATGCAAGGCCAGGCGCAGGATCTCGGTGGAAACTGGATCGCCGCAAATGATTTGAGCTTTTCCGAACGCTATCTCGCCGCGATAAAACAAGTCACGCCATCCGACTTGCAACAGATCGCCCGCAAATATTTAACCCAGGAAAACCGAAACCTATACGCGCTGCTTCCAACAGGTTCCGCGCCAAAACAGTTTCAAGTTTTAGAACGAGCTTCAGAGAATCCGATCCAGAAATTTGATTTTCCAAACGGCCTCCGCTTGCTCGTCAAAGAAGATCATCGGCTTCCCTTTGTCGAATTTCGCGCCGCACTGAAAGGCGGAGTGCTCGTCGAAACTCCGACGAATAACGGCCTGACGCAACTCGCTTCGAAAATGCTTTTGCAGGGAACGCACAAACGAACGGCTGAAGAAATTGCGACGGAAATTGAATCCGTTGGCGGCAGCATTGATACATTTGGCGGCAATAATAGTTTTGGCGTCAGCGCCGAAGTGATGAGCAGCGATTTTGAAATCGGCCTGCGCCTCGTTGCCGATGTTTTGTTGAATCCAATTTTTCCAGAGGACGCATTTCGCCGCGAACAGGAAATCCAACTCGCCGGAATTCTCGCGCAAAAAGATCAGATGTTGCAAAGCGGTGGCCGAATCATGCGCCGCGCTCTTTTCGGAAAAACAACTTACGGCCTCGACGCCATCGGCAGCGAAGAAAGTGTTCAAGCCGTTACCATTTCCGACCTGCAAAATTTCCATCACCAATTCGTTGCGCCAAAAAACTGCGTCCTCTCAATTTTTGGCGACGTCAACACGGATGAAATCAAAGTCGCCGTCGAAAAAACTTTCGGCGAATGGAATCAACCAACCAGCCCTGCGCTGGAGAAAATTCCGACATCAAATCTGCTCACGGACGTTCAGCGCGTCGAAGAAATTCGCGACAAAAAACAAGCGGTCCTGTTAGTCGGTTATCCCGGCGTAACAATTTTTGATCAAGACCGCTATGCGCTGGAATTGATTCAGGAAGCGTGCAGCGATCTTGGCTCGCGTTTGTTTGTGCGCGTGCGCGAAAATCTTGGACTGGCCTATTTTGTCGGCGCGCAACAATTCCTCGGATTGGCTCCAGGCTATTTTGCGTTCTACGTCGGCACTGCGCCGGAAAAACTTTCGCTCGTTGAACAGGAATTACTGAAGGAAGCCGAATTGCTGAGAGACGAAGGCTTGACAGAAGAAGAATTGAAACGCGCCAAAGCAAAAATCATCGGACAAAAGAAAATTGGACGGCAAGACCTTGGAAGTTACGCGACGAGCGCAGCCCTCGATGAACTTTACGGCCTTGGATATAATTACAGCGACGGCGACGACGCGAAATACGAAGCCGTAACGGTAGAACAAATCAAAGCCGCCGCGAAAAAATATTTGAAGAAGGATGCGCTCGTGATCGCGGTTGTTAAACCTGAGAAGGTTTAGTTTCCCCTTTTACCGGCCAGCCGAGAACGTCGGTTTGGTTTTCCAGTTTTATCTGGGGACTCCAGGTGTGCTGACAATCCTCGCAATAAAATTGTTTCTCCATCACGTGCGTCACTGTGCAGAAAATCTCAATCAATGTCGGCATGACAAATTTTCGGGTCGCCACGGGATACTCAATGCGAGCGGAATTACAGGCCGGGCAATGCACGGCAAACTGGAGCGCGTCTTCTTTTGCGTCGAGCGCATTTAGAATTTCTTTCGCCTTTTCGAAATCTTTTTCATCCACTCGAATTTTTTCCCCGGCCAACGGCTCCGACATAAACCAAAACCGTTGTAGTTTTGATTCATCATAGACTTCGGCGTGAATGCCTGCTTCTTCGAGGCGCCTTTTAACGATTTCGGCCTTATCCAAATCATTGAAGCTGGCGACATTCACTTTGTTCATGAGGAAAAGCTAGTCCGCCAGTTACAAAACTCAATCGGGGGAAACCCCGACTTTGTTCCGATGTTTTTCGAGCGGCGGGTTGAAAGGTATTCGATTGATGCGTTATGGCTCTAAACCGATGTTGAGGAACGAGAGCCTGCTCCATTTATTTAGAAGATTCCGCAATTTGAATGTCGATAATTTGGCGGGGGCAAAGTAGGTTAAATCTTCCCAATGAATTTGCATTCTTGCCGAAAAAACTGGAGCGCGGTGACACGAAGGCTTGTCGTGTTATTTCTGATCCTTCTGGGGTCGCCAACTTCTCGCGCGGCAACCGCCATCTCCCCAGCACTCCGCGAAGTTTCTGGAACGCTTTCGGGTCGGGTTATCTTCACAAGCGGCGGGCACGGTTGGGTGAACTTTGGCTATTGGTCGCTGCAACGAGCGCCTTTGCTGGAAATGGTTGAGGACTATGGAAATTTGGATCAGATGAATTTTTTCGTTTATTATTGTTTCAACGCGGGCGCGACGGTGGTGCCACTGCGCCCGGTCGGATTCCAAACGAACGAAGTAGTGCTTGATAACACAAGTGCCAGCGTCAGTTTTGTCGGCACATGGACGAACATAACGGACGAATCGGTTTACTTCGGTTCGGTTGGAAGCGGTTTTCACCAGGCATTCGCCGATAGCAACGAAACTGCGCTGGCTACCTATACGCCAACGATTCCGATCACGAGTTTTTATCCGGTTTACACGTGGGTGCCGCATGGCGCAAACCGGACCAATCAATTGTATCGGATTCGTCACACCGGCGGCGAATCGACCTTGCATATCCCACATCACATGGTTGGCAACGGATGGGTTTACTTAGGATCCTATTATTTCGATTCAGGATCGAATTCTGCCAGCGGTTCTGTAGCGATCAGTAATCTTCAACCTGCGGCAAATACAAACAGCGTTGTCATCGCCGACGCCATTCGATTTGGAAACGGGATGAGTCCTTCGGGTTCAACTTATCCTCACGGAGAAGAAGGCGCGCGTTGGTGGATCCAAAATTCTTTGGGACAGGGACAATCGTCTTCCATTTATTTGGCGCCAGGCGAAGTGGCGGATTACGAAGATCGAATGGCTCGACCGAAAATGGCGGCGGAAATGAATCGGCCACAAATTGGCAGGACAAATCGCCTTTACATCAGTTTCCATTCAAATGCCACTACCGGGAACACCAACACCGCCGTAGCGCGGGGCACGGTTGGCCTCATCAATAGCACCAATCCTACTCCGCGCCAAAGCTCGCTTGCGGCGAACATCAGCAAAGAAACACAAGACGATTTGGTGGCGATGAATTCGCAACTGGAATACCCGTGGTACGGTTCGCGCGGCAACACGCTCGCTGGAAACTATTTTGAAATCGAGAATGGCCGACTCAATGGCGAAATGGATGCGACCATTCTTGAAGTCGCTTTCCATGACAATGTGATGGACGGTCCACTTCTACGTGATCCCAAGGCACGCAACTGGGTGGCCCGGGCCGCTTATCATGCCGTCGTCCGTTACATGACAAATTACGATGCAGCTCCCGCAGGATTTTTACCTGAGCCACCGTCGAATCTTCGCACCATTGGTCTTACAAATGGAGTTAGAATTTCCTGGTCTTTGCCTTTCGCCAGTGGCGGCAGCGGGAACGCAACTGGTTTTGTGATTTATCGCTCCACGAACGGGTATGGTTTCGCCAATCCTGTCATCGTTAATGGTGCAACCGTCACCAACATCACGCTCACTAATTTAACGGCGGATGTGGATTATTATTTACGCATCGCCGCCTTCAATTCAGCGGGCGAATCAATGCCATCTGAAACAGCTGGCTGTCGCTGGACGGCAAATACAAACTCTTCAAAAATTTTGTTTGTTAATGGATTTAACCGTTTTGATCGCACCACGAATTTGCGGCAAAGCGTGACGGCACAGAATTATCAACCGCCTGGGGACATGGGTGCCATTGAGCGTGTGATGCCGCGTGCAAATAATTCCTTCGATTATGTTGTGCAACATGGAAAAGCAATCACTGAGTACGGTCTGCCATTCGATTCCTGTCAGAAGCAAGCGGTGACCAATGATCTTGTCGCACTCACAAATTACGCAATTGTCGTCTGGGAGACAGGACAAGACCTGAACGATAATTTTAACAGCGTGGCTCAAAGCAAAATCACAACATTCCTCAACAACTACGGAAACCTTTTTGTTTCGGGCGCGGGCATTGCATATTCGCTTGACCGCGCTTCCGGCCCAACCGCGGCAGACCGGGCTTTCTTCAACAATTTTCTCCATGCTGATCTCGCCTCAGACGCGCACACGAATTCCGCGACCTACACTTTCGTTCCACTCATCGGTACCATCTTTGGCGGAAACGCGAACGGAACCATCGATAACGGAACGAAAGGAATTTACTGGGTTAAGTCGCCGGAAGTGTTGACGCCAGTTGGCGTTGCGGAAACCGCAATCACCTACTCCGGACCTGGGAGTTCAGCCGCCATTCAATACGACGGATCTTCCGGGGGCGGTCGTGTCGTATATTTTGGTTTTCCGTTTGAGACGATCACGGGGACAAATATTCGCGCTGCTTACATGACCGATGCTCTCGATTTTCTAGGCGCAGCACGAGTGCTGACGCAACCGCAAAACTCTTCCGTGCTTCGCGGGAGCAACTCCACTTTCAGCATCATCGCTTCCGGAATTCTCCCACTCAGTTTGCAATGGCGCTGGAATGGAACAAATATTTCCAATGCGACCAACAGCACGCTCAATTTGACGAACGTCCAACTTGCTGACGCAGGAACATATTCCGTCATCATTTCAAATCGCGCTGGCATGGTGACGAGTGGAACTGCAACGCTGACCGTGATCGTCCCTCGACCACAATTTAGTTCCGTTCAGCTGTCAGGAAGCAATGTCCAATTTATTTTGTTGGGAGAATCGGAAATCAATTATCGCATCGAACAATCTACCAATCTCCTGGATTGGTCAACGGTGACGAACGTGGTGCTTACCAATGGTGAATATCAATTCAGCGAACCAATCACTAATTTCCAACGGTTCTTCCGTGCCGTGCTGTCGGATTAAGCAAATGCATTGAATTCTAATGCGCTTGAAAAGTTGTTTGCCCTTTTAGCTTTCCCGCTTCAAGCAACAGAACATAACTCACTTTCGGCTGTAAAGGCTCTGGCTTGACCTTGGCAACTTCGGGTTTCATCCCGTTGACCGGTATCCCGTAAATAATCAGGTTCGTCGGCTCAGAATTGCTCTCGGAAATCAAATGCCAGATCGCGTGCGGATACTTATTCGTTTTGAATTCGCGCTCCTCAATAACCTTCAGCGAGGTCAGTTCGTATTTATTATCTAAAGAAAACGTCACCGCGTTTTCCATCGTTTTTTTGCCGCGCCCTATTTTCGGACGGACTGAAGAAATAATCTGTATGGACGACTTTTCAAAAACGCTGGTGAATTTGAAAACGTAAATTACGCCGAGCGCCAGCAGCAACAAAATGAGGGCAATATTTCTTTTCGGCATACCAATGGAGTGGACGTGTTGGTGGAAATCTTAGTTACACGCGTCGGCTGTTCACTTTTCTTCAGTGTATTTGGAAATCTTTTTCGCCTTTGATTTTCTTCGCTTCAATCGATATCCGATAATTTTCTCCACGCCGCAAAGGCTCGGGTAACAGACCGGCAATTTTGGGTTTCATTCCACCGGGCGCTATGCCGTAAACAAAATCGGTCACAGGAACAGAGTTGCTGTCCGACACCAAATGCCAAAGCGCATGCGGATATTTATTTGTCGCAGCGTCATCCATCGAAACAACTTTTAACGAACTCAGTAGATATTCCTGGTCGAGGTAAAATGTCACCGGATCCACCGTGTCAAGTTTTCGCGCGCCGCGTTCGGGAACAATCCGATATTTTATTTGAATTTTTTTTTCTTTGAACCAGTCAGTGAACCGGTAAGCGTAAATCGCACTTAAAATAAGGGCGGAAAAAATCAAAAATTTTGTTTGGCTTTTCATCAATGCAAAGTAAAGTGACCGCCTTAAATTAAAAATATTCGATTTAATTTTTGATTGGAACGGAAATTCCTCCTCCGAACCAACAGTGGAATAATTCTCATGAAAAAAATAACCAAACCATGCTGTGCGTCCAATTCTGAAAAGTCACTGCCCCAAAAGGCCTTTACTTTGATCGAGTTGCTCGTGGTCATTGCGATCATCGCCATTTTAGCCGGAATGTTGTTGCCGGGTTTGTCACGCGCCAAGGAGGCGGGCAAACGAATTTCCTGCGTCAACAATTTGCGGCAGCTTGGCCTTGCCGCCACTTTGTATGCGGACGACAACAACGGCCTGTTTCCCGCCCGCACTTTGGGAGAAACGAACAACCCGCGTTGGCCCGGACAATTGCGCGAAACGTATCGTAATTTAAATATTTTGCGGTGTTCCAGTGACGGTCCCAATACGCCGCCTACTCTAACCGCCAGTCTGGATTTAGCTGATGCCGCGCCGCGCACTTACATCATCAATGGCTGGAACGATTATTTCGAAGAGAACATGGGAGCAGGTTTCGCGATGGACGCAATAGTTGGGAAAGCGATCCCGGAAAGCGCCATTCGACTTCCGACGGAAACGGTTCTCTTTGGCGAAAAGAAAAACCTCACGCCGGAAAACTCGTTTCATTACTACATGGATCTAAAAGAGGGCAAAGGAAATGATTATGACCAATTAAATCAAGGACGGCACGCAACAGGGGTCGGCTCCAACTTTGCCTTTGTTGATGGCAGCGTTCGCTTTCTAAAAATGTGGAAATCCGTAGGCCCGAAAATCAACTTGTGGGGAGTGACGGAGGCTGGGCGCACAAATTACGCGTTCCAATAATCGCGACGCCGAATTACTTCGATGGCGGCAATTCATTTGCTTTCGGCGTGACTCTGTCGATGTTGGGTTTTACATCGGCATTTACATTGCCGACGGCCCAATTAATTCCACCGGCTAAAACCTCCTGGAAAACTGGATTTGTCCAAATATCTTCGCGGTGTCCCATTGAAGTATAAAAGACGCGGCCTTTGCCGTGCATTCGCGCCCAGGTTACTGGATACGGAGGACGTTGATACATATTATTTCTCATTCCAGCCGTGTCTTGAATGAGCAACACATGAAGGTCGGGGGCAAAGTTTTTCAACGAATACCATTCTTCCAGTGGAGCGAAATCTTGTTTCACTGCGCTCATTCCCGGAAATTTTTTGTCAGCGACAATCATTCGCGACGTTTGTTGCTCACCATGCTTAATGAATTCCGCGCCGATCATTTTCACATAAGGATCGGTTTTGTCGGCATCCGGTTGATACCGCGCTTCGCCATGCTCTTTATTTCCGGGTGAATGAAATGTGTCTGTCGCGCTATGGGTGCCAATAAAACCTTTACCCTTTTTGATTGCTTCCAGAAAAGCAGCTTTGCCTTCGGGCGACATCGGCGGATTCTTGTCTTTCCCTTCCTCCGTCAAATCACCCGTCGTGTAAAAAAAGAAGGCGTCGTATTTCGCAATATTGCTGGGCGTAAACACCAACCCGTTCTTGGTGAACGTAAATTCGATGTTATTTTTCGCGCCGATTTCCGTGAGAATTTTTTCGGCATGACTCGGTTCCTCACCCGATTTTTTAATCACCGAATGTTCAAATCCAGATGATTTTGAAAAAAACAAAATTCGTTTGGATTTGGCTTCTGCCCGCAGATTTTCAATTGGAAGTGCGAACAATAGAAATAGCGCCAGCGAGCAAATTGGCTTCGCAAATTCTGAATTCATAAAATCAGACTAGTAACTTTACGTCTGACTCCAAAGCCAAAAACATCAACCCTGAAATTCCATCGCAATCTCTCCATTACTGTCTTGAAATGGTTTCGTCTTCGGTTTCCACAACTTGAGGTATCCATGTTGGGCCGAGGCAGCGGGGGCCAAATTCTGTCCAGGAGAGTTTGTCCAAACAAAGGCGGCGTGCCTTCATTTCGATGTCCCATGCGTGATAAGCGAGATATTCCGTTTTGCCGTTTGGGCCAAAAACAAGCGAATGATGGCCTGGACCGATCACGTGACCGGGAACGCTTTTTAAAACACGCGCGCCCTCGGCGTTTCCTGAATCGCTGTAGGGTCCCGTGACTTTTTCGGAAATCCCGTAATCGACACCATAGGTTTCGTTCTCGTAACAACCGCCGCTGTAAAAGCAGTAATAAAGTCCCTCGTGCTTGCGCACGAACGGGCCTTCGAGCGTATGCCAATCGAAAACCTGTCCATACATTTCGCGTTGCGCTTTGAAAAGTTGCCAATCATTACGCGCACGCAGCACGACTTTTTCTTCACCGGCCAGTTTGACCATGTCGATCAACCTGTCAACCACCACGGCGGTGCCAGCGCGAATTTCGTTTCCGTAATCCAGAAAATCTCGGGCATAAAATAAATACCACTGGCCATCGTCATCGCGAAACGGGTGAGCATCGATGGCAAAAGGACATTCGTCGGAAGCCCCAATGAGTAAGCCCATATCATCGTATGGCCCTTCCGGCCTCGAACTTCTGGCGACGCGAATTTGGTGAAGCAGTCCAATTGTGGCGGTGGAATAATACATATAAAACCAACCGTCATGAAATGCGACTTCAGGCGCCCAAAAGGCTTTTTCGTGAAATTTTTGTGGTACGCGCAGCGCACCGCCGAGCGATTTCCAATTCACGAAATTGTCCGAGGTCAAAACCGGGATGGCGCACTCTTCGCCATTGATGTTAGAACTGGTGAGATCGGATTCCTGAATATCTTTGATTGTTCCGAGTGGGCCGGTGCCGACCGCATAATATTTTCTATCGTGTTTCCAAACAAATGGATCAGCGAAATACTTTTGATAAACTGGATTTTGATAAGTGACCAATTTTTCCTCCTCGAAAGTATTTTATTACAACAAAATAGGAAAGTTGCCAAACACGAAAGAATTTACGAGGCAAGAAACAGGATGGGACAGAAGATGTCGAGTTTTCAACAAATGTCTCTGTTTCCACGCTTGTTTTCCACTGTCTCATTTTCTTCTTATCGATTCCAAAACGTGGACACTTCGCTGTTAAATACGACTATTCAGTTTTTTTTCATTTTTATTTTCCCGTAAACACCCCGCGTTGGCATCTGCACTGCTAAACCGCTCATGGTTTTTCGTTGGGGTGCCTTAAGGAGGTTCCCCTATGACCGAGTAAGTCAATTGTGCAACTCGGTTTTAACCAAAACACTAAACGCTGGCAGAGCCAGCAAAAGGCCGAATTCACTTTGGCCATTACAGATTTACGTATGATGAAAAAAAGAAAATGCGCGAGGCGGTTCTCATTACCTGCTCTTTTTATTCTCCGAAGTTTCTTTTCGATTTTGGCGCTGGGGTTCATCACCCACACGCAAGCAGCAAACGATTTGCAAATTACAGACGAGAATCCGATGCGCATGCCCTCCGTTGGGTCGTATGGATTACGAATCCTATCCCCGACTTTGCTGGAAATAACTTTGATTACAACGAAACAGCCTGATCCGGCGGCGTTGACTGAATGGAACTTCGTAAACAGCAACGGTATTTTGATCACTCCCTCGGCTTCCCAATTTACGGTGACTGCGGGAACTCAAACCATCGGAGTGCAATCAGTTGGCTTCAAACGCCGCCCACTTTTTGCGCCTTTGAAGGTTCGCGATTTGCGCATCGCCAATCATCTCTATTTACAGTTGGCCAACCCGATTGCTGACGGGCAAACGGTGGAAGTCAAAAATCCGGGCGCAGCACTTTGGAGCACGAGCAAACAATTCCTCGCGCAGGCCGATCCACTGCGTTGGAGTCCGGCGATTCACGTAAACCAGGAAGGCTACATGCCTGGCTACGCCAAAAAAGCGATGGTCAGTTATTATATGGGCAGCTTAGGCGAGATGAGCCTTCCGCCGGAGAGCGAGTTTAGAATTGTCGATGCGAACAATGGAGCAATCGTTTATTCGGGTTCACTTACGCAACGCCGCGATATCGGGTACACCTATTCGCCGACCCCCAACCAACAAGTTTACGAAGCGGATTTCTCGGCGTTTCCAATTCCTGGAGAATACCGCTTACAAGTTCCCGGCTTGGGCGCATCGTTTTCTTTTGTGGTTGATGAAGGCGTGGCGGGGGTTTTTGCCCGGAGTTATGCGCTCGGGCTTTATCATCAACGCTGTGGTCACGCGAATGAATATCCTTTTACGCGTCACACCAAAAACGCTTGTCACAGTGCGCTCGTCGAAGTTCCGGACATGACTTTCTCTGCTGTCAATGCTGAATTGAGCAATATGACGGGGGACTATGCCAGTTGGCAGACTGGCGCACCGCAACTCAAAGATGTGAACTCAAGCCTTTATCCCTTCGTCAACAAAGCTAATTTCAACCTCACAGGTGGGCATCATGACGCGGGGGACTACAGCAAATATACCATCAACGTCGCACAATTGGCCCATTCGTTGGTATTCGCAGTTGATTCACATGCGGGAGTTGCTTCCTTGGATAATCTCGGCCTGCCTGAAAGCGGCAATGGCAGAAGCGACGTATTGGAGGAAGCCAAATGGGAATTGGATTTCCTGGCGAAGATGCAGGATGCCGATGGGGGATTTTATTTTCTAGTTTATCCGCGTAATCGCGAATACGAAGCCGACGCCTCATTGCAGGATAGTAACTTCGGTGATTCGCAAGTGGTGTTTCCCAAAACTACGTCCGTGACAGCCGCGAGCGTGGCGGCTTTGGCGCAAGCGGCTTCATCGCCTTTGTTCAAACAACTTTATCCAGCTGAAGCGGCGGACTATCTCGCAAAAGCGAAAAAAGGATGGCAGTTTCTGCAAATTGCTTGGTCCCGCTACGGCCGCGCTGGCGCGTATCAAAAAATTACGCATTACGGAAATGAGTTTCGCGACAAGGATGAAATCGCGTGGGCGGCTTGCGAATTATTTCTCGCGACGGGCGAAGCGCAGTATCACAACGAATTGTTGAATACATTTGATCCGGCTGATCCAAACACGCGCCGCTGGAGTTGGTGGCGTTTGTTTGAAGGTTATGGTTGCGCGATTCGTAGTTACGCTTTTGCTGCGCGTTCAGGTCGTTTACCGGCCAGCGCGCTGAATTCCACCTTCCTTGCCAAGTGCGAAGCGGAAATTATTGCGGCTGGCGACGATCAGGTTCGCTATTCGCAGGACAATGCTTTCGGAAATCCTTTTCCTACCTCGAACAAACCATACCGGACGGCCGGTTGGTTTATGTCGGTTGAACAAACTTATGATGTCGCGACGGCTTACCAATTGAATGCCAAGCAATCGTATCTCGACACCCTCATCGCCGCAATGAACTACGAAGCCGGATTAAATCCATTGAACATGGGATTTCTCACGGGTGTGGGCTGGAAGCGTCAACGCCAAACCGTCAATCAATATGCGGAAAATGATCGGCGAGAATTGCCGCCAAGCGGAATCCCTTTGGGCAGTGTTTCGTCAGGGCCGCCCTATATTTTCAATTATAAAGACGAACTCTCCGGGCTTTGCTATCCCAAGGATGATGCGACCACTTCGCCTTATGCGCCTTACGATAAATGGACGGACACATTTCATACCGGAACGGAAATGGTCAATCCGCAACAAGGTCACAGTTTAGCGGCCATGGCATTTTTAATGGCGCGAACATCGGTGAAAACTCAGTCGTGGGAATCAACCACTGGAACAATCGTCGGTTTGCCCGCGTCTATTCCAGCGCAACAACCGATCAGCGCAACGCTCTCCGTTCCCGGTTTGGATTTAAGCAAAGCCCGTTTCGTGTGGGAAGCGCGCGACCAATGTCCCACACCTGCCGCGACGTTTAATTTTTCCGCTGCGAATACAGGCCCGCAATGGGTGGAAGTGGAAGCGTTGTTACCCGACGGGCGCCGCATTTTTGCTCAAACGAGCTTTAACGCAACAACAGCAACCAACACTCCGCCCAACAGTTATCAATCGAACGCACTACCCGTAAGCGCCGATATGGTGGCCTTGTATCATTTGGATTATGATTTAAGCGACGCGAGCGACAACCAATTTAATCTTGTTACATCGGGATCGGCCACACTGGATGGGAGCAATCTCGGTTGGATGAAGTCTCGCACCGGTCAGGCGTTGCACACCATGAACATTGGCGAAAAAGCCGTCATTGCCAGCATCCCCAATGCGCAGCTTTATTCCGCAGACACCGACGCGATTGTTCTCGAAGCAATGGTTTACATCAATGCGTTGAAAGGCGCGAACACCGCTAACTCGCCGCTTGTTTCGCTCGTAAAAAATTGGAATGCCAGCCTCGAACTCTACGACGACATGTATAGTGGAATTAAATTCCGTGGCGGCACACAATTCGATCAATCTGGAGTGAATGTGGCGAATGCCCTGACCAAAAATGTCTGGCATCATTTGCGCATCGCCATTGATAAAACGGGTTACAGCACTAAAGTGGACGGCATCCTCGTCGCCAGCACGGCCAGCAGCGAATTGGCCAATTGGAATAACACCAGCGGCTTCTCTACGTTAACCCTCGGAAATTTTGATGGCTGGATTGATGAAGTTATCATCCGTAACATTCGCTCCGCCGCCGCAACCAATGCAGTTGTAGCCACTCCGACCATTTCGCCCAACGGTGGAATTTTTACAAGTTCCGCCTTGGTGACATTGGCTACTGCCACCCCGGGAGCCACTATCCGCTACACAACCGATGGCTCTGCTCCCACGAGTGCTTCCTCCAGCTATGTGGCTCCGTTCATCCTTGGCAACGGAACCGTCAAAGCATTCGCCACAAAATCAGGAATGACAGACAGCGCCATCGCCACCGCAGTTTTCACAATCGGTTCATCGACACCGGCTCCGACCAACTTGGCTACTAAAGCGACCTTCGTAAAAGCCGACACGACCACGCAAGGAAACTGGAAAGGTGTGTATGGCTCTCAGGGATACAACGTCGTCGCCAATTCCAGCAGTTACCCCGCCGACGCGCAAATAATCCCTGCCGGAAAAAATGATTGGATCTGGGCGCAAAGCTCCAGTGAAAGACGTTGCTTGCAAAAAGCCGGCGCAACCACTGACCGCGTTGCGACATCCTGGGAATCGACGACGAGCTTTACGATCACCATTAACATGCCTGATACAAATACGCATCAGTTGGGGATGTATTTTCTCGACTGGGACCGCAATGGCCGGGTGCAAACAGTCGAGGTCCTTGACGCTCTCACTGGCACGGTGCTCAATACGCAAAGCCTGTCGTCGTTTACAGAAGGAAAATATTTGGTTTGGGACATTTCCGGCAACGTCAAGGTTCGTTTGAGCCGCGTCTCTGGTGTCAACGCCACTTTGCAAGGTATTTTTCTCGATATGGCATCGGTTGAGAGGCCGGTCCAACCTGTGACTTTTGTAAAAACTGACACGACCACGCAGGGAACATGGAAAGGCGTTTACGGCTCGGACGGTTACAATGTTATCGCCAATTTCAACAGCTACCCGGCGTATGCTCAAGTCAGCGTCGCCGGAAAGTCTGATTGGACCTGGGCTCAGAGCAGCACGGAAATTCGTTCGTTACAAAAGGCCGGAACCGCGACCGACCGCGTCGCCGCTTCCTGGGAATCGACGACCAGTTTCACGATCAGCATTAATCTTTCCGACAGCAACACACACCGATTGGCAATGTACTTTTTGGATTTTGACCGCAAAGGCCGGGTGCAGACGGTTGAGGTCCTGGATGCCGTGACTGGGGCAGTGTTGGATGCTCAAACTCTTTCTTCTTTTGCCGAGGGGAAATACTTGGTCTGGGATATCAACAAAAGCGTGAAGGTTCGGATAACGCGTGTCGCCAGCTCCAATGCGACGTTGCAAGGTATTTTCTTTGGACCTCCTGCTGGCGGAAACCCTCTCAAAATGGACAAACTGAAAAAGAACAGCAACGGCCAATTCCAAATCGATATTCTTGGTGCAGTTGGACAACAGTTTCGGATACAGACCACCACCAATCTCGTAAACTGGACGACCATTTCAACCAACACATTTACCACCACCAACTTTAGCTTTGTGGATACCAGTTCCGTTTCTGCTCAATCACGTTTCTATCGCGCTGTATCTTTGCCTTAAGTCAGCAACAGGCTGCACACGTGAAAGCACTATAAAGCCCGGAAGGACGAAAGTTTTTCCTGGCGGAATCGTTTTTCGTCCCACTGGACTTCGCTCAGACTCTGGATAAAAATCTGGCGGATGAAATTTGTTCCGCTGCCGCAAAAATTTTATGCACCTTCGGCTGAAGTTGTCGCTCCCCTGCTCCTCGGACATTGGCTGATTCGCAACACGCCCAGCGGCCCATGCGGCGGACCGATCGTCGAAACCGAAGCGTATTTGACCAACGATCCCGCCTGCCACGCCGCGTCCGGAAAAACAAAACGCAATCGCGCGATGTGGGAAGCGTCGGGGCACAGTTACGTTTATCTGATTTACGGATTTCATTTTTGTTTCAACGCGGTTTGTTGTCCCGAGGGAATCGCTGAAGCTGTTTTGATTCGAGCAATCGAGCCAGCCGTTGGAGAAAATTTTATGCATCGACAGCGACCGGTGGCTAAATTGCAAAACCTCACGAATGGCCCCGCCAAGCTTTGCTCGGCGATGAACATCAAACGCGATTTGGACGAAGTTGATTTATGCGATTCACAATCACCGCTATTCATCGCCCAAAATCCCACCATCAAACTTTTTCGCAAAGAGCGCGGGCCAGTTATTGCGACCCTGCGAATTGGAATTACGAAGGCTGCGGATTTGCCCTTGCGATTTTATTTGAACGGAAGTCCGTTCGTATCAAAGCGCAGCAATCCATTTCACCGTCCGCTTCATCACCGGGACTGACATCAGAATACTGATGTGTCCGTGACGCATTCGCCAGATTTCCGGCTTGTTCCAAGCGGCCCAAAATTCCTCAATTGCTTCTTTTGGTGCAAACAAATCGTCTTCGGCTTCATGAATGAGAATATTTTTTTGCGGCGTTTTTGGCTGATGCGACGCGAGGTTCAATTTCGCCAGAGATATTTTTGATTTCTCATAGCTACGTCGGATCGGAGCGCAAAACGCGAGTTCGTTAATGGCGCGTTCCAGTTTCGCCACGGGCGTTGTCAAAACCGCAAAGTTCACTTGTGGCTCGTGACAAACAATAAGTCCGACCAACCACGCGCCCAGCGATGTTCCCCACAAGCCAACTTTTTCGCAGCCTTGCGCGTGAAGCCATTTCACCAAAGCGCGTATGTCTGCAATGGCTTGTCGCGTCGCCTCGACCATTCGCCACAAATCTTCGGAGATAAAATTTGTGATCGCGCCCGGACCGCGCGGACGACGTTGCAGATGATAGGGCAATTCAATCACGGCACAGTTCACCCGATGACGTGCCAACAATTTTGCCAAATAGGGAAAGCGAAAACGATAGCCGACTTCGTCATTCCAGCCGTGCAGCAAAATAACTGTTGGATAATCCTGCCAGTTTTCTGCGCAGCGAAAAAGTTGTCCGCGCACCAGATTGTTTACTTCCCACGGCGTGGAAATCGGCGACTTGAATTCAAAGCTATTGCCACGGGTAAATTGAAATTCGCGCGGACTCTCCACAAAATCGCAAAAAAAATCGGCGCGCTCCAACAACGCCGCCGCTTCTTCAGCGTGGGGCAAGTGTCGTCCCGGCGACGGCATTCCGCGACACGCGAGCCGAATAATCAGGCGATCCAATGAGCGGGTCAGCAGCGGATGCATCGTGTAAACATTAGCACAAAGCTCTTTCCGAAATGGGCGCAAGAAAATAACTTTACCGGATGAAACTTAATCGGCCTTTCAAAAATTTCGCAGTCTTGATGTTTTTGTCCTGTCTCCCCTTCAGCGGCTGTATTTCCAAAACAATCCATTCCGATCCCGTAATTCAACCTACGCAAAAAATTACGCTTGCCGATTCCGAACAGGAATCGCGCGATTTGCCCACAGCGATTCTTTCACTCAATGGGAAAAATCTGAGTGGCTGGAAAAAAACGGACTTTGGCGGACGTGGCGAAATCTCGGTGGCCAACAGCGAGATCAAAATTGAAATGGGCGCGGAGTTATCCGGCGTCAATTGGACGAACGCCGCAATTTTGCCGAAAACAAATTACGAAATCGAATTGGAGGCGATGAAGCTGGAAGGTAGCGATTTTTTCTGCGGACTCACCATTCCATTCAGCAATTCCTTTTGCACGTTCGTCGTCGGCGGCTGGGGTGGCGGCATTGTCGGAATTTCCAGCATCAACGGCGCGGATGCTTCGGAGAATGACACGACCAGAAATTTATATTTTGAGAAAAATCGCTGGTTTCATATCCGCGTCCGAGTCACGCCTGAAAAGATCACTGCATGGATTGATCAGGACAAAGTGGTGGATTTGGAAATCGGCGGGAGAAGAATTTCCATGCGCGGCGGCGACATCGAACGTTCGGTTCCGCTTGGAATTGCGACTTGGCAAACTTCCGCTGTGATCAGAAATATTCGGTTGAAGGGAATTTGAGTGAGTTACGGCTTCACCTGCAAAGTCGAAACCACTTGCGAAACACCATCCACCGCCAGCGCAATTTGCATCGCCTTCTGAATCGCTTCGTGCGACGAAACCGTTCCCGATAGCGTCACCACTCCTTCGGTCGTATTCACAGAAATTTTCAAGGCGGACAAATCTGACTCGACGGCAAACTTGCTTTTGATTTCCGTGGTGATGCGGGCATCGGCCGTTGCGTCGGCGATGGCGACTCGCGCTTGTTCCGCTTTTTTGCGAATTACTTTTCCGGTGCGCGCCAATTCGTCCCGGATGCGATCAGTGTCGAGATCTCCGACTTTATCATTCCATTTATCTTTTACGGTGTCCGCCCCTTCAGAAATTTTGTCTCCGGCTCTTTGAAATTTGGGCTTGCCCGATTCGCGAAAAAAAATGTAACCGGCAATTCCAATCGCCGCGCCGATGAGTAAGACAAGCAATGTTTTCATGGAGCCAATCTATGTTGCTTAAAATTATCGCGCAACGCTTGAACTGCGACGCGGATGACAAAGATTGCTTTCGGTGAAGCGGAAGATTATTTTGGCGCAGCCGCTCAAAGCCTATGTTTACGATTTATCGAACCAATGCCGACGATCTTGACGATCGGTTTCTTGAAAGTTTAAAAGCCGCCTTTAAACATCGGCAGATTGAAATCGCCGTCAGTGAGGCCGATGAAACGGAATATCTGCTGCGTTCACCCGCCAACCGGGAACAATTATTGAAGGCGCTTGGCGATCTTGAACAGAACAAGAATGTGGTCGTGCCCGATCAGCAACAGTTTCAATGAGAAAAGTTGTTTTTCACGTAGACGCTTTCGCCGACTTTACGAATTGGGCCAGACAGGACAGCAAACTTTTCGAACGACTCACCCGCCTGATCAGTGAAACCATCAGAGAACTTTCGGTGGCATCGGCAAACCGGAACCGCTCCGCAATAATCTCAAAGGCTGCTGGTCGAAACGGATCAATGACGAACATCGTCTCGTTTACAAAGTGACCGATGATACAATTTTCATCATGTCTTGTCGCTATCACTACTGATCATTTTCAATTCATCCGATGGTAATCGAGTCCGGCAAAAATCCAGAATCGCCAACGGCGGGCAAATCTCTCATCCATATAATTAAATCTATCGTGGAGCCATTCAGCGTCGCCTCTCTTTTTCCAAAACAGCAGCCTTTAGAAGTGGAATTGGGCGCAGGTGATGGCTCTTTTCTCGCCAAATATGCCGCGCTGCATCCAGAACATAATTTCATCGGCGTGGAACGGCTGCTGGGGCGCTTGCGGAAAATTGAGAAGAAAGGTTTGCGCGCTGGGCTGACGAATCTGCGTTTGGTTCGCATCGAAGCCTCTTACTTTTTAGAATTTCTTTTGCCGGAGAAATCCGTAGTCGTACTGCACGTTTATTTTCCTGATCCGTGGCCAAAGCGAAAGCATCGCAAAAACCGTTTGGTTAACGAACGATTCACCGAACTGGTTCAAAAAGTTTTGACGCGAGATGGAATTATTTATTTGCGCACGGATGACCCGGATTATTATGCGCAAATGACGCGGGTGTTTGACGCGAGTCCCGCCTTTGCAAAAATTGAAACACCGACAACGATCAGTTCAGTCGTGACGGATTTTGAAAGAAATTTTCATTTACGCGGGGTTCCTACGCTGGCTGCTGGGTATCAATTGAAGTAACCGCAGACTTTAAACGTCGATTACCGGACCGCTGCCATCGTCACGATCAGGTGCTTTTCCCCGTTTAACCGAGATGCGAGAATTGCCTGTGCCGGTTAGCGAATTCAGCACGAGCGAAACAAGGCTGATGATGAGCGCCCCGAAAAACGCCGGCCAAAATCCCGAGACGTGAAAATGGGATTCGCCGACGAGCCAGCTCGCGAGCAACAAAAGCATCGCGTTGATGACGAGCGTGAAAAGTCCGAGCGTGAAAATCAGCAATGGCAACGAAAGCAACATCAAAAGCGGACGCAAAATGGCATTGAGAATTCCGAGAATCAGAGCGGCGACAAACAGATCAATTGGTTTTCCATAGGTGATTCCAGCGACAAGATAAGTAGCGACCAACACCGCCAAAGTGTTGATAAGCCAGCGTTGCAGAAACGATTTCATTTTCGCGGGGGAACATCGAATAGAATTACGACAAAAACAAGAATTGAAACTTCCCGGAAGCAATTTCTTGCCTGGCTTGCTCAATCCGATTAATTTTGAGTCGTGAAAGTTGAAACCGTCAAGGAATTGGTCGAACGCCAGCCGTTTAGCCCATTTTCTATTCGCCTATCGAACGGCGCTCAATACACCTTCAACAATTCCAAAGATGTTGGCGCTCCAAAAGATTATCATCTCATTGTTTATTTCAGCGAAAATCAGGCAGTCATGATCGACACCGACAATATTGTTGAAGTTTTCGGAAAATGACGGCGACTCAAAATCGCGAAACTCCAATCGTCAGACCGCGCGTATTTTCAAAAAAGAAGTCCTGATCTTTGCGAATGCTGTGACGCTTTTCAAACTGGCGGGAATCAAACCGAACTGTCCCGCTCCTAAAACGATTTTTTTTTGTTCGTGTTCGGCGATAATCTCTCCTTCCAAGACCCCAATGATTTGCATGGTTCGTTGATCCATTTGAAAACTTTCGCCGGATCGAATTTCGCAAAGGTCAACTGCGAACAAGGGATCGAGAACCAATTGGCATCGCTTGATTCCATTTTGCTCGATGGGTTCGCCGTGAATTAAATTGGGTTCGATGTCGTTGAAATCGATGCTTGCGAGGGATTGTTCGATGTGCAACTCGCGCGGCTGGCCCTGTGCATCAACGCGGTTCCAATCAAACACGCGATACGTCGTGTCGGAGTTTTGTTGGATTTCAAAAATGACATTCCCCGCGCCGATGGCATGGACGCGTCCGCTCGGCAGAAACATCGCGTCGCCTTTTTTTACCGGAATGCGATGAAAACATTCGGCAACGCTTCCATTCTGGATTCGCTTTTCAAAATCGGCGCGAGTTGTGCCTCGCTTGAGTCCGACGAATAAATCAGCTTCGGAAGTGGCGTCCGTGATGTACCACATTTCCGTTTTCGGCTCACCGCCGAGTTGCGCGGCTTTGGCGGCGGGCGGATGGACTTGCAAAGAAAGTTTCTCCTGTGCGTCGAGAATTTTAATGAGCAACGGAAAACGCTCGGAGTAGGCGGGTTTGGCAGAGCCGAGCAATTCATCGCGATGATTTTCCATGAGCCAACGGATGGATTTCCCGGCGAGCGGGCCATTGGCGATTACGCTTTCGTCATTGGGTCGATCTGAGATCTCCCAGGATTCGCCGATGGGAATTTTAGCGGGCAATTTCTTTTTATAGAGCCGCTCGATATTGCGCCCGCCCCAAATGCGTTCTTTGAAAATCGGCTGAAATGTAAATGGGTAGAGCATCCCGTCTGGGTTTAAAACCTCGGCCAGAAAACCGGATTCTTATTAACACCCTGCTTTAGCTGGGTGAAAGGAAACTCCACCATCGAAAGAAACCGTTTTAACGGTTTCAGACTACTTTCGAATAAACCGTTAAAACGGTTGGGCTGGACGATGTCGTTCCAGTAACACCGGGCTAAAGCCACGGTGTTAATGAGAAGGCAAGCCGCAGTGTTCATAGAAATTTTGTTCAGTTCGGAAATTATCTTCGAAATCTGCGTCAAAAATTGCAGTTGCTCAACTGACTGGTTGCATCTCTTTCTGTTCGATTTCCTTTTTTCTGGTTTCCACAAATTGGCCGTGGGCGCGGAATTTTTCGTAGCGCATTTTGAGACGTTCGCTCGCGGAATATTTTTGAAGCTGTTTCAGATTTTTAAGCAGATGAGATTTCAATTCTCCCGCCGTTTGTTCGTAATCGTGATGGGCGCCACCGAGTGGTTCAGGAATAATTGTGTCCACGAGTTTGAGTTCCAATAAATCGTTTGCGGTAATTTTCAAAGCTTCCGCGGCCTTGGGCGCAGCGGCGCGGTCTTTCCACAAAATTGCGGCGCAGCCTTCAGGACTGATGACGGAGTAATAGGAATTTTCCAAAATCAAAACGCGGTCAGCGATGCCGATGCCAAGTGCGCCGCCGGAGCCGCCTTCGCCGATCACGACGGCGATGATGGGAACTTCGATCAACATCATTTCGCGGAGATTGACGGCGATGGCTTCGGCGATGTGACGTTCTTCCGCGCCAATTCCGGGATACGCGCCGGCGGTGTCGATGAGTGTGATAATGGGGAGACCGAATTTGGCGGCCATTTGCATCAGGCGAAGCGCTTTGCGGTAGCCTTCAGGATATGCGGAACCGAAGTTTCGTAAAATTTTTTCTTTGGTATCGCGGCCTTTTTGCGTGCCGATGACCATCACTTTGTGATCGCCTAGTCGCGCAAATCCACCGACGACGGCGCGGTCGTCCGCATAGAGCCGGTCGCCGTGCAGTTCCTGAAAATTTTCAAAGGCGAGCGAAAGGTAATCCAAAGTAAAAGGGCGCAACGGGTGGCGAGAGAGTTGGACGCGCTGCCACGGAGTGAGATTGGAGAAAACTTCGCGGCGCATTTCTTCGAGCTTTTTCTCCATCGCCTGAGCTTCATCATCAACGTTCAAGGAATGGGCTTCGGAATGTTTTTTTAATTCTTCGAGCTTGCGCTGCAATTCCAGAATCGGCTTCTCGAAATCAAGCTGATGTCTCATATCGGGGAAAGTTTAGTTTCAGGTGGGAACGCAAGCAACGGCGAATTTTCCAGTCCGTCGCAGAAACTTTTTTCGCCGAAGGCTTTCAACTGTCTGAAAATCAATTATTCTCTCGCCCATGTTTTCAAGAATCGCTCTCTGCGGCTGCGTCGGGTTTGCGTCCTTTGCCTTGCATGCTGCCGATGTGGTGCCCCAACCGAAACGGGAATTTCGTGGCGGATGGGTTGCGTCCGTTGGAAATAATCAGTGGCCTTCGAAACGGGGTCTGCCGGTAGAAGAACAAAAAGCGGAGTTGATCGCGATTCTGCGCAAGGCAGAGCAGATAAAACTCAACGCGATTGTACTACAAGTTCGTCCGGCGTGCGACGCTTTGTATGCTTCGAAAATCGAGCCGTGGTCGGAATATTTGACCGGCGCAATGGGGCAAGCACCCGCGCCATTTTATGATCCGCTGAGTTTCGCGGTCGCTGAAGCACACAAGCGTGGATTGGAATTACACGCATGGATTAATCCGTATCGAGCACACGTTGTAGCTTCCAAATCTCCAATCTCATCGAATCACATCAGTAAAAAGTATCCAGGCATGATTATTCCGTACGGAAAATATCTCTGGCTCGATCCGGGCCAAACAGCGGTGCAGGATTACACTCTCGCCGTAATTACGGATATTGTGCGGCGCTACGATATCGATGGATTGCACATGGACGATTATTTTTATCCCTACGTTGAAAAGGACGAAGCAAAGAAAAATATTCCATTTAATGACGACGCGAGCTGGCAAAAATATCAGGCGATTGGAGGAAAATTGTCGCGCGGTGATTGGCGGCGGCAGAGCGTCAACACGCTCGTGGCGCGAAGTTATCAAGCTGTCAAAGCGCAAAAGCCGTGGGTGAAATTTGGCGTTGCGCCCTTCGGAATTTGGAAACCGGGCAATCCACCCTCAACGTCATTGAAGTCGGGCAACATGTATGAGGAGATTTATTGTGATTCCTTGAAATGGTGGACGAATGGCTGGGTGGATTATCTTTCTCCACAGCTTTACTGGCCGATCAATCCGCCCGACCAAAGTTTCACCGCGCTGACCAGATGGTGGTCTGAGCAAAATGTGAAAGGGCGTCATCTCTGGCCGGGGATGAATACTGGCAAAGTCGGCGGGACGAATTGGGCGGCGGAAGAAATTTTGAACCAGATCAAGGCGACGCGTCCGATACCACGAGCTAACGGGCACATTCATTGGAGCATGAAAAGCGTGATGAATAACAGCGGAGGAATTGCCGATGCGTTGAAAGCTCTTTACGCTGAACCAGCGCTCGTTCCTGCGTCACCGTGGTTGGGTAGCAGTGTGCCGACAAAACCCTCGCTCTCCGCCAAGCGCGAGCAAAATAAAATCCAGGCGCGATGGAGTTTCAATGGGAAAGAGAAGCCGAGGTGGTGGGTTTTCCAAAAGCGAGTCGGAGCAACCTGGAGCACAGACATTTTACCGGGAGAACAGAATTCAATTCCAGTCTCGGGAAGCGGAACAAATAAGCCGAACACCATTGCCATTTCAGCGGTCAATCGTTCTGGTGCCCTTGGTCCTCCCGCAGTTTTGGAATTAAAAAAGTAATTTTGCTGGCGCGGAGCGGGTCAGGGTTTCACCGACCAAAAACCTAGTGTTTGTTCGGGTAAATGGAAGCGTGCCTAGCCCGATTGTTGGGTTGGCTAATTTGCTTTTTACTCAATGCACTTGCCGGAGGTTGCCTTCGGAGAAAATGATGAAGCGTATGTCAGGAAAAATTGTGAAAAATCCGCCCAGCTCACCCAAAACCAATATGAGCGCTAAAAAAAATCCCACTCGAGTTTTAATCGTCGATGATCATCCGCTTTTGCGGCAAGGCATCGGCCAACTAATTAATCACGAAAAAGACATGATGGTCTGCGGCGAGGCGGAAAATGCGCACAAAGCGTTGGACATCATTGCCACCACCAAATGCGATGTCGCCATCATTGATATATCACTTGGCGGCAGCAGCGGAATTGAATTGTTAAAAAATATTAAAGTGCGCTATCCGAAGCTGCTTGTGCTGATCCTTTCCATGCATGATGAATCCGTTTATGCCCAACGTGCTTTGCGCGCTGGAGCCGCTGGTTACATTATGAAACAGGAGGCAACGGAAAGAGTTTTGACCGCGATTCGAAAAGTTTTGAGCGGCGAGGTTTACCTAAGCGACCGACTGGGCGCGCGAATGTTAAATCAATTGGTCGGAGGACGAAGTGCGTCCCTTAACGGCTCGCCCATTGAAGAATTGAGTGACCGCGAATTGGAAGTTTTTGGTCTGATTGGTCAAGGTCACGGCACACGTCCGATTGCCGAAAAACTTCATCTCAGCGTGAAAACCATTGAATCCCATCGCGCTCATATTAAGGAAAAATTGAATCTAAGAAACGCCACGGAACTGGTCCATCACGCCATCCAGTGGGCCCAAAGTGAAAGTTTGGGATAATCGACTTCCTCTTCTGTAAGTATTGCCATGCGGGCTGGTTTTTTCCTTCAGGCGATTGCCTAGTCGCCAATAACCAGTTTTCTCAAAAGTAAAACGGGCACGCCCCCCATTGTTTGCGTCTGGGTTGAGTCTTAGTTTTTTTGTTATGAAAAAGAAACTGATGAGACTTCTAATTTTTGCTTCTGCGGGCGCAATTTTTCACACGGAACCCGCGGCGTTTGCAGCCAATGCCAAAACTCAATTGCTCACGGAAAACAAAGTGGGAACCGAATTGAGAGCCAACGCACCACTTGATCAAGTTCAACTGAAAAAAATCAGTGAACTCATCGGAGCCAACGTTCGGAATCAGCAGGACGAAAAAATCGGCAACATTAAAGATTTGATGGTTGATTTGCAATCAGGCCGGGTTCCATTCGCCGTAGTGGCCTCGGGTGGGTTTTTTGGAGTTGGCGATCAGTTGCTGGTGGTGCCGACGATGACTTTCGCGCAAATGGCGGATAGAAATGAACTCGTTTTGGACATGGATAAAGAACGTTTGAAATCCGCTCCAAGTTTCAACAAAAGTCATTGGCCCGACATGACGGATCAGTTGTGGAATTCGCAAGTTTATAGTTTTTACGGAGCACAGCCTTATTGGAAAAATTCCCCTGCCGTTAGCACCACGCGTGCGACGATCAACGAACCAGCGGATGCCGAGTTTTCTACTCGAATAAATACGACGGAAATTTACCCCGAGGTTTATGGTGAATCAGAAACTGACTTAAGTCCAAGTCGCCATCCGCGGAAAGGGTTAGGAGCCGAAGACCTGACACAAAATGAACAACGGCTGAATACTCCTAAAGGTTTCGCAGTGTCAGAGGTGTTTGTTCAGGAGCCATCAGGGGCAGAAACCAAGCGACCGAGTGTTGCTCCCACCACCACGATTGAGGAGAGCGAGACCTTAAAAACTGCCTCCCCCAGCGAAATCGGGACGGCAAAAATACACAAAGCAAAACGCGCCAGCGAATTGATCGGTATGGAAGTCAAAAATGCGCAGGACGAACGCATTGGCGAAATCAAAGATTTAGTCGTCGATCTAAAAACCGGGCGCGTTGCTTATACAGTGTTGGAAGCAGGAGGCCTCCTTGAGGTTGATAAACTTTATGCAGTTCCGCCCAGTGTCTTCACTCGTTCATCAGATGAACGATGGTTGGTGTTTAACACTGACAAGGAGACATTAAAATCCGCACCAGGGTTTGAGAAAAACAATTGGCCTCAAGCGGGCGACCACAAATTTACCACGGAAGTTTACCGTTTTTCTCATCAACGTCCTTATTGGCAAAGCAGCGACGAAATTCGAGAGCCTGCTGGATCTGAACCCAGAACGAAGCGCCAGGAAAGCCGGGATGAAAGTCAAAAACCGCCAACCGGAGGTCAATCGAGAAGGGATTAAGGAAGAACGTTGGGAGAAATATTGATTCTCACAGACTTCTATTTGAAGCCCGGTTTTAAAAAAATCGGGCTTTTTTGTCTTGC
>JBDSLX010000326.1:0-10498 GCA_039916145.1 Verrucomicrobiota bacterium
CATTTTGTCGGATGCCGAAAGCGATGTGGTAATCACGGACAGGACGATGGCGGAAGGCGCAGCGAAATTGTCAGAGTTGCGGCCCCAGTTGAAATTTCTTTACGTCGAAGATTTTTCCATTCAGCCCGAGGGAATTGAGAAATATTCGCCTTCGACTCGAGCCGAATCCGATTTGGCGATTCTAATTTACACCTCCGGCACGACCGGGCGGCCTAAAGGCGCAATGCTCTCGCACGGCAATTTGTTGCATAACGTCGAGAGTTGCCGCGTGGTGCTCCAAACCGTGGGTGATGATCGAATCGTTGTGCTCTTGCCGATGTTTCACAGTTTTATGCTGTGCGTCGGCATCATGCTACCAATGCTAGTCGGCGGCTCGATTGTGCTGATTAAATCAATTCACCCCGTGAAAAATCTTGTGCAGGAAATTGTGCATCGACGCGCGACGATTCTCCCCGCAGTTCCGCAATTTTTCCGAACCTTGACCCACCCATCGATTCCGACCGATTTGCCCTTGCGACTTTGCATCAGCGGCGGTGCGCCGTTGCCGGGCGAAATTTTGCGCGAATTTATCGAAAAATTTCCGGTGCCGCTTTTGGAAGGTTACGGATTGAGCGAGGCCAGTCCGGTGGTTTCGTTTAATCCAATTGATAAACAAAAGCCCGGCTCGATTGGCAAACCGATTACGGACGTTGAAGTGACGGTACAAGATGACGCAGGAAAAATCCTGGGCGTCAGCGAGACGGGCGAAATCTGCGTGCGCGGCGGCAATGTGATGCTCGGTTATTGGAATCAGCCGGAAGAAACTGCGAAAGTAATGCGCGGCGCCTGGCTTCTCACCGGCGACATAGGCCATCAAGACGATGAAGGATATTTTTTTATTACTGACCGTAAGAAAGACATGCTATTGGTCAACGGCATCAATGTTTATCCGCGAGAGATTGAGGAGATTATTTACAAATTTCCTGGAATCAAAGAAGCGGCGGTGATTGGCGTGCCGGATGCGCGCAAAGGCGAACAACCGCTGGCTTTTGTTTCGGCAAATGACGGGGTTTTACTCGACGAGAAAGCGATTCAGCAATTTGTCCGAGACAAGCTGGCGGATTACAAGGTCCCGAAACGTATTGTTATTTTGCCCGTGCTCCCGCGAAATCCGACCGGGAAAATCCTGAAAACGGCTTTGCGGCAATTGGCGAAGGAAACGACCGTAATTTGACGTTTCCATGAGCCCGTGGGACAACTTCGGTTTTGAATCGAGGGAGAAATCAATTCGCCAGTCGGCTCTATTTACCGTTCAAATCGCCCCTTTTGACCGTGTTTTCCCCCCTTGACGCCTAAAAACCGCCTCGTAAGCTATCCCCACCGCAAGGCGCATGAAGCGCTTTGCGGGAAATTTTTATGCCTGAAGGATATTGTGTTAAGTGCAAAGCAAAAAAAGAAATCACCGAAGCGACGGAAGAGACAATGAAGAACGGGCGCAAGGCGATCAAGGGACGTTGCCCGACTTGCGGCACGGTCATGTTCAAAATTTTGGGCGGCAAAGCTGCGCCCACAACTCCCAAGCCGAATCCTGCCAGTTAAATTATGTCCCAACAACTTGCTTACGTCATCATTACTCCGTATTCGCTGCACAAATCGCGCACCGGCGGAATTTTCGCGCGTCTGATTACGCGCACTGGTTTGGAATTGGTTGGCGCACGTTTGTTCGCGCCCAGCGCCGAACTAGTCCAGCAATATTCTGAGGTCGTCGTTTCCGCCGCAGATTCTCAAGACCGGCAAATTCAGGAACTCATTCGCGATTACATTTTAAAAAATCTCGCGCCTGACCCGAAAACGGGAAAGCGCCGTCGCGTGATGATGCTTTTGTTTCGCGGAGAAGACGCGGTGCGCAAGATTCGGTCGGTCATCGGCAATATCAACGCAAATCGAACTGGCGGCGAAACGATTCGTGATACGTATGCCGATTTGATTCTCGATGAGGACGGTAAAGTTCGTTATTTCGAGCCGGCGGTTTTGGCGGCGCCCAACGTGGAAGAAGCCGAGCTAAAATTAAAACTTTGGGCGCGTTACTCTGACAAAGACGGCGGCATCCTTGAGAATTCGATTGATTATCCTCCCGGTGAAAAACCGCAGCGCACGTTGGTCTTGATCAAGCCGGATAATTTTCGCTTTCCAACCGGCAGACCTGGGAACGTGATTGATTTCTTTTCGCGCACGGGACTTTACATCGTTGGCATCAAAGTTCACCGAATGAGCGTTGCCGAGGCTTCAGAATTTTATGGACCAGTCCGTGAAGTTTTGCGCACGAAATTAAAAGACATGGTTGCGTCGAAAGCCAAAGCGGCCATCGAAAAGGAACTGGGTTTCAAAATTCCAGCCGCAGAAGAAAAACAGTTAGGCGACATTCTTGGGCCAGCCTTCGGCGATAACCAATTTGATAACATTGTGAGGTTCATGGCAGGTCGCGCGCCGAGCGAATGTGACGCGGCGACGGCGAAGGAGCCTGGCACAGAGAAATGTATCGCGCTGGTTTATGAAGGGGTTGAGGCAGTGCGGAAGATTCGCGATGTACTTGGGCCAACCGATCCTTCCAAAGCGCCGCCTGGTTCAATCCGTCGCGAATTCGGCCAGACCATCATGGTCAACGCTGCTCACGCCAGCGATTCAGAAGAGAACGCGCAACGCGAAATCGGCATCGTCAAGCCGGGCGAAAATAATTTCAAACGGGAGATCGAAGAATTCTACGGTAAAGCGTAACTGCAAATGGGATTGGCGATTTCCCGACGCTAATCGAGGAGCCGTTTGACGTACACGCGCACCCGTTCGCCCACAAAACCAAAACCCGTTTTGTCGTCGGATTTCACCGGCAGGGCCTCGATTCTTCTTAACTCTTGAACCACCTCAGGCCGATGAATATTGGCACGGATTGTTTTCATCGTCCACGGCACCAGTGTCGATTCAAGCGGGTTGCAGGTGAGGTCGGCATAGGCAGCGCGTTCCAATTTTGAATGTAAGGTGTTGGTAAAGTATGAGGTTTCCTCAACCGGAACGGCCTGGCGCAAAAAAGAAAGCGTGTTGGTCAAAGCCACGCTTTGCTCAGGAAGAATGGTGCGGGTCGAGAGTTTTTCCAAGAATTCAATGGTAAATCCATCGCCCATCTCCGCCAGCCGCAGCAAGGCTTCCGGCCATTTTGGAGAGCTAACGTTCATCACGGTCTTGTGAACCTGAGAATATTTTTCCGGAGTGACTTGTGATTCAAAACGCGGTCGCACCTTCAATTTGCGAACGAGTTTTCCTGAATCGGGCGCGACCAAATAAATCATCCCGCACGTAGATCCAGCGGCCACGAGACTTCCATCCGGGCTGTAGGCCACCGCTGAAATATTCTCGGCTATCCGACCTTGGGGCGACTCGATCGATCCGCCAAATTTCAGTATTTTCCAAGGCTGACCACTGGCGAGATTCCACAGACGGAGTGTGGCGTCGCCAGCAGAAGCCAGCCCGCGTCCGTTCGGAGAAAATGCCACTGAAAAAACTCGATTCGAGTGTCCCTTCAAAATTTGTTCCGTTCTTCCATCCGCGATGTTTGATAGATGAATGGTTCCATCGTAACTTGCAGTCGCCAGTCTCCGGCCATCGGGAGAAAATTTCACGCTCATCACATCGTCGGCGTGACTGGCAAATGTGCGAATCCACGCCCCCGATTTCAAATCCCACAGCCGCGCCGTGTCATCGCGGCTACCGCTGGCGATCCACTGATTGTCCGGGCTTATCGCGATGGACGTGACTGGAGCTTGATGTCCGGTCAGCGTGTTCATAAGTCGTCCCGTGGCTGAGTCCCACGTCCGAATAGATCGATCGTCCCCGGCAGAGATGATCTTTCCGCCGTCCGTTGTGAGCGCTACTGCATGCACGTCATTGCTGTGAGCCGCCAGCGTGCGCAACGGCACCGGCAGGTTGGTGAGAGAAAAAATTTGAATGAAGTTGTCGCCGCCCGCAGTGGCGAGTCGCGTTCCATCCGGGAACCACGCGATGCTGAAGGCCCAATTGCCATGCGCCGGCAAGGTTTGGCGCAATTCGCCAGTCTTTACATTCCACAATCTCACCGCTCCCATGCCGTCGCCCGCCGCCAGCGTCGTCCCATCCGGACTGAACGAAAGGTTATGGATGGCAAATCGATAAATGGGCACCGGCATCAAACCTGTGGCCACAGAATCGGGTACGACTTGCGTCGCATTCACCGGGGGCGACGCATCTTCCACCGCACGCGCTTGATTCAACGAGGCCACCGCAAACAGGGTGGCCATACTTCTCACGAAAGCCAAAGAAGTTTTGCGCGGTGCGGTTGCGCGGTCCAGGAAGAACTTTTGCTTCGCATTCACTAACGATTACTTTCTACCTGCGCGACCGGTCGTCAAGCCAGTTCCGGGCAATTAGCCCATTTCAATGCTCGCATTTCCAGAACTCCACCATTCCGGTGAAGCGCGCAATTTTCCGAGCAAACGCAAATCAGCTTCGGGAAATGCGTATTCGGCAAGTTGCGCCGCAGTTACCCACACGACCGCATCGCACCCGAGTGGCGATGGTTCACCTTTCAATAAGACACAGCGGAAAAATTTGAGGTGAACGGATTTCTCGGCGTAATCATGCCGGATATTCTCAATCAACTCTTTGACCTCAACTTCAATTCCCAGTTCCTCAAGCAATTCGCGGCGCAGGCACGCTTCGTCACTTTCATCACATTCGCGTTTGCCGCCGGGAAATTCCCAAAGCCCGCCCAGATGATCTTTTGAACGCCGTTGAGCGATGAGGAGTTTTCCATCGCGAAAAACTAATCCGGCAGAAACTTCAACAAAGTTTTGAGTCTTAAGTTTTGAATTTTGAGTTGAATCAGAATCAGAACCGTTGGCCACGTCATTCATCTCAACTCAAAACTTAAAATTTAGAACTTAAAACTCATCTCCCAATGCTCTTGTAGATAAAACCGTGCCGCTCCATCTCTTCCAAGTCGAAAAGATTTCGTCCATCAAACATGATCGGGTGCGTCATCGCTTTGCGCGCGCGATCCAGATCGAGCTTCTTAAATTCCGGCCATTCGGTAGCCACAACCAACGCATCGCAACCTTCGGCCACTTCGTTCATGTCATCGATATAAGTCACATCTTTCAAAACTGACTTTGCCTTCTCCATCGCGCGCGGATCGTAGACGCGCAAAATTGCGCCTTCTTTTTGCAATCGCTGGCAAAGATCAATCGCCGGCGACATTCGCACGTCGTCCGTGTTTTGCTTGAAAGCCAGCCCAAGCACGCCAATCTTTTTGTTCTTCAATACCCAAAGCGTTCCAATAATTTTTTTTACAAACCGCTCCATCTGTTCGTCATTGATGCGCTGGACTTCCTTGAGCAAACCAAAATTGTAACCGAGATGTTCGGAAATATGGATGAACGCGCTCAAATCTTTTGGAAAACAACTGCCGCCGAAGCCGAGCGATGCGTCCAAAAACTTTCGGCCGATGCGCGTGTCCATGCCCATGCCACTGGCCACTTCCTGAACATTCGCGCCGGACGCTTCGCAAATCACCGACACTGCATTGATGTAGGAAATTTTCAACGCGAGAAAAGAATTGGCGGCGTGCTTGATCAACTCAGCGGAATTGATGTCCGTGACGATAATCGGTGCATTGTAAGGCGCGTAAACGTCTCTCATCGCCTGAACGGGTCGTTGCGAACGGACGCCGATAACCACGCGATCCGGCTTCATGAAATCTTCCACCGCAAAACCCTCACGTAAAAACTCCGGATTGCTCACCACATCGAATTCCACTTTTGCTTTACAATAACGTTTGATCGTCTCAGAAACCTTGTCACCCGTTTTCACCGGCACCGTGCTTTTATCAACGACGATTTTGTAACTGGTCATTGCGCTGGCAATCTCGCGTGAAACCGATTCGATAAAACTTAAATCCACCGAACCGTCATTTTGTGCAGGTGTGGGCACGGCGATGAAAATGACATCGGAATTCTCGACTCCTTCCTGGGTGCTGTTACTGAATGACAAACGACCCGCGCTGACATTCGCATCGACCAATTCCTTTAAGCCCGGTTCGTAGATCGGCATGCCGCCAGCGCGAAGCAGTTTAATTTTCTCCTCATCCTTATCGACACAGATCACTTGATGGCCGGCTTCAGCAAAACAAGTTCCAGTAACCAATCCGACGTAACCGGTTCCGATGATGGTGAGTTTCATGGAAAAAGTTCTGAATTTTGAGTTTAAATTTTTAGTTCACTAAAAACTCGAAACTGAAAATTAGACAGGCTCCTCCTTGATTAAAAACCTTCCGTAAACCAAGCAGGCCAATGCGCCGCCAATCATTGGGCCAACCCAGCGCCACAGCCAGCAAACCGGCGTTATGATAATCGCGCCGACGCCCACAAAAATCAGCGCGAACGTTCCAATGAACTCCGCCACACATTGCTTGAATAATTTTTGATTCATCACTTCGCAGGGGTTTTGTTCGTGATCGCCGCAGGCGCATTTGTCATAAGAATTGGAACCTTGGCTGGAGCGCTCGCAGGGATTGCCGGTTTGTTTTTCAGGTTCGGTAATTTCTGAAATAATTGTTCGCGCCGTTCCTTGGCTTCAGCCGCCCACGGATCGTAAGGATTTTGTGAGCGCGCCAAATCGTCGTAAAGTTTCAGCGCGTCTTCGGATTTGTTCTGCGTTTCGAGCAATCGCGCGAGGGTCAGTTTAGCCGGGGAAATTATATTTTCGCCGGAATATTTGGCGATGAGTTCCTGATATTTCGGAACCGCCTCGTTGATTTTGCCTTGTGCTTCGAGCGACGCCGCAACTCCGATGGCCGCTTGCGCTCGCAAAGGGCTGCTCTCGCGCTCGTCCATGAACTTGGAGAATTCGCGTTGCGCTTCAACATACTTTCCGTCCGTAAATAATATTCCAGCGGCCAGCAATTCAGCCCGTTCCGCCGCACGCGTCTTCGGATATTCGTGGGCAACTTTGGCAAAATCTTCCGAGCGCACTTCATTGGTCCTGCCGCTCGCCCCGACTAACGATGGCAATGCGAACAGTGCGTCGTTGGCGTCCAACTCATTTTGATTTTTTTTCCAAATGAAAATGGCAACGCCAATCAGCATCACTGCCACGATTGCCGCGCCGATGGCCACGCGCTTGCGATTGAAGTGCAGCCAGGCCATGAAGCTATCGAAATCCATCGAGTTGGATGCTGTTGTTTCAGATTGCATAAATAGGGGTGGAATCTTCCGAGCGAACACTTAAAAGGCAAGCTAGAAATCGGCTATTCGCGTGCATTCTTAAATCGCACGGCCACAAACTGCGCTTCTGGAATGATGAATTTCTTTACTTCCACAGTCGCGGTGTTCGCATGAAATTCTTGAATAACTAGCGTGGCAATTTCGCTGGCGAGCTTTTCAATTAATTTCCAGTTCCGCCCTTCCCCAAATTTCAAAAGCCTTTGCGCGACGGCAAAATAATCAATCGTTTTTTTCAAATCATCCGTTTGCGCGGCATCAGAAAAATCGTGTTCCATTTCAACGCTAATGAGCAAGCGTTGCGGTTGTGCGCGTTCTTCGTCGGGAACGCCGACGTGGTAAAATACCTCCAAGTCTTTAATGATAATTGTATTCACGGCGATTTAGCGCGGCTTTTGATTTCCTCTAACAAAATTCGCGTCGGGCGATTCAGTTCCATCACGAGTGCATCTTCAACCGACGCCCAACAAAATTCCTGCGCTTCTTCGTTTAGTTTCACATCGGTCTTCCCGCGAACGCGGCAAGTGTAATTTAACAAAACAAAATGCGCTTCTCGATAAAACTCTTGGGAATGAATGCAGTCCTGCACCAAAACAAATTCAATGTCGGAAATATCCAGATCGGTTTCCTCTTTGATTTCGCGGCGGAGAGCGGCATGAGAGGTTTCGCCAAATTTGATTTTTCCACCGGGAATTCCCCACAGGTTCGACCACTTTTGCGTGCGGACCATCAACACATCGGCGGCTTCATTGAAAATCGCCGCGCCGACGGTGCAAATCGGATGCGAAATCGGCGACGCTTCCTGTCCATGACTCCGGTGAACGATTTCAAAATTGTTGCGTGAGAGAATTTCCTGGAGTTCCCCGAGATGTTCGACGATTAAATCCGGTTCGCTCGCGCGAAGTTGTTCGAGTCGATTGTAGCCCGTCAGAACGGCGCATGAAAAAACACTTCCATGTTTCGCGGTTTCAATGTCGTGTTGCATGTCGCCGATGAACATCGTTTCATTCGCAACCAGATTATTTTCTTCAAGGATTTCGCGGATCTTCAGTCGCTTGTCCAAAATTTCTATGTATGGTTTGTCAATGAATTCGCCGAAGCCGGTCACGTTCGCTTGCACGGCGAAATGGTCGCGATGGACCGTGCTCAACAAAAAAGTGCGAATGCGATGTTTGCGGCAGAACAACAGGAAGTCGCGCGAATGCGGCAATGGCACGACGGAATCCTGAACTTCTTTGAACCGGCCATGAAACCACTTTTCCAATTGCTCCATCGCGATGTCCGGCGTGTAGCGGTCGTAGAATTTCGTGAACGGCAGACAAAACTCCGCGCGAAATTGTTCGATTGTCAGTTCGGCGGTCCCGGCCTGGCCTAAAACGAAATTGGTCGCGCGAAAAACCGCAGGCAAATCATCGACCAAAGTTCCCGACCAATCGAAAATGATATTGCGAATCACGGGAGAAAATTAACCACGGATGGACACGGATGGACACAGATTTCAAAAACGTGCTGCCAGCGTCCCGCTGGCACATTCTGGCATGATGCCGACGTCTCGCCTTAGATTCTGCCAGCAAGATGCTGGCAGCACGTTCATTTGTCCGGCCTGCGGCATTTGAAAAGCGTTGGACGCGCATCATCCGGAAATTTTTTCCGCCCCCAACCATTGTTATCCGTAACGAGCCAGAAATAGTTTTTATCGACCGCTAATCCTTCCATCGTGCTCGTTGGATACGCGACTTTGTAAGCCAACTCTGGCGCTTGCTCCATTTCGTGGAAATCATATTCTGCCAAAATGGAGTGACGCTTCGGATCGATTTTTACAATGACTCGGTTCTCACGCAGGATCGCGAAGAGCGCGCCATCGAACCAGGAGAGGTCGGAATAGTGAATGTCTTTCATCTTTGTTTTCGTCGGGCAAACGGTGAAGTCATCGAGGATTTCCAATGTTTTCAAATCAAGAACGATTATGCGCCCCTCCTGGCGTTCATTGGCGAGGAAAAGTTTTCCGTCGCCGATGGCGATGCCTTCAAACGAAGCATTGCGATCTTTCGGATGAAAATATTTTTCCACCGACGACCAATCAATCGGCAAGCGCTCGACTTTCTTTGTCTTTGGATCAAAACGCAGAATCCAGCGATTCGCTTCTTCGCAAAGATAAATTCTCCCCTGCCCGTCTTGTGCAATTCCTTCGCAATCGTAACGACCCACTTTCTCTTTCGCGAAACCAGCGAGTTGCGTCTCGGTAAAAAAGTTGGTGAGCAAAACCAGATTCGCGACGTCATTGGCGAATTTAATTTCGTAACGTTCGGAGCCGCGATCATTCACGGTTAAAAGTTTGCCCTTTTGCAACAACAAACCGGAAGCGTCGAAGCGCACTTTGTTTGGCGAATCGAGTTGCCAGACTTTTTCCGCGCTCAGGTTGTAACACGGCCAGGAATTAGTGGAAGTCGCCGCAACATTTTTTGAACTCGTGGAGCATCCCGCGAAAAGCAAAGCTCCAACGATGCCGGAGAAAACCCACAGAACCCGTAGTTGCATGGCGCGGTTATAGCAAACCTCGAAAGTCTGACAAGCCCATATAACCAACAAATCAGTAGCGCTCAATTTTGAATTCTCTCCGGGTTTGGAGTTCCGCCTTTAGGCGGTCCGAGGCCGCGTAAACGCGGAACTCCAAACTAAACTAAACGCCCATCGACAAATTATTTCTTCACCGCGCCAAAAACTTTTTGCAACAACTCCGTGCTGCGCGCGGCGGGATTCTCGCGAATCTTCTTCTCCTCGTCCGCCACCATTTTGAAAAGTCCATCCATCGCCTTTTGCGTCACGTAAGCATCCACGTCCATCGTGTCCTGATTCAAATAGCCGGTCGCGTTCAACGTTTTTCCAAGGCCACCCAATAGGCTATTCGTGGACGACGGCAGATTGCCCGCTTTCGCCATCAGCTTTTTATACGCGGAAGTCACGCCGGTTTGTTCCGTGGCGGTTTTCACAATCGGCTCGAAACGCGCGAATAGATTCGTCTGCGTGAGCTTGCGGAAATATTCCGTGGCGGCGTTGTTCGTTCCGACAAGAATTGTTTTCGCGTCGGCGATGGACATCTGCTGAACGGCATCGGCGAAAACCGAACCCGCAACCGGCACCGCTTGTTCCGCCGCGCGATTCATCGTCGTCACAAATTCGTCCGCATATTTATCCTGCTTGATCGCGCGCAAACC
>JBDSLX010000327.1:0-5995 GCA_039916145.1 Verrucomicrobiota bacterium
AAGCCATCGCCGCGAACCCGAAGAGCGCGGAAGATTTTCGCGCAGGGAAACCGGCGGCATTGAATTTCCTCAAAGGCCAGGTGATGAAATTGAGCAAAGGCAAAGCGAACCCGAATCTCATCGGAGAGATTTTGGAAAGAAAATTGAAAAATTCTTAGCCACAGATGACACGGATTCAAAAAAAAGTTCTGTGTCATCTGAGAAATCTGTGGCTGGTTTCTAATGGATCATAAGTTAGGCAGCATCGGTTTCAGAATTTTTTCCAATCGTTCCGCGATGGCTTTGTAGCCCTCGTCGTTTGGATGGACGTAATCGGACATCAGGTTTGGACTGCCTAAAACTCCGCTCAAAATATTGGGCACATACAAGACGCGTTTTTCTTTCGCCAGCTTTTTGAATTCCTTTTCATAACGGTCTCGAATCGATGCGCTGCGAACGCCAATCAAAATCACGAAACTCCCGCTCGTCTGCAACCGGTCTATGAGTGTGGAAAGATTGGCAAATGTTTTATCCATCGGAAGTTGTTGGAGTCCATCGTTGCCGCCGAAGCAAAGCAAAACCACGCGCGGTTGCAGCCGGACAATTTCTTCGACGCGGCGTATTGCATTGTCGGTGGTTTCACCGGGCATTCCTTGGTTGAGAATTTTGCGGCCAATTTTTTGGCTCAACAAAGTGGGATAATCATTTTCAGCACTCGCACCGAATCCGGAGGTGAGGCTGTCGCCGAATGCAACCCAGTCGCCGGTCGCGCGCGGCGGGAAGTTGGTGTAGTTCGTCGTGCGGCAGGCACGAAAAGTGAAAATGCCAATCGCCAAGAGCAAAACGCCGGCTAAAATTTTCCAAAGTTTCACGAGAATTAAAAACTGATATACAAAAGAGTCTCGCAGCCGAGGTACGGCGGCAAAGCAAAAAGAAAAGGCCCCCGTTTTATCGGGGGCCTAGCAGGATTTCGTAGGCTTGTTGCGTGTTACGTGTGGTTCGGGAAAACCCATCCACGTTACGCGGTTCATTCATCTCAACTAAAGAGACACCGCTGCCGCAAAAATGATTCAAACTTTTTTAAATATTTTTTTGGGCTCAACCTAGCCGGAATGAAGCGGACTGAAGTCCGCGCTCTAATGTTTGGGAAATTCGTTCTAATCGATGTAGAGCGCCTCGTTGGTTTGCAGCAAGGCATGAGCAAATTTTTCCCAGGCCCCAAGGCGTTTCAATTCGGAAGGCGGAATATTGGCCAGAGACATCGCGGGGCGTTTGTTTTGTTTTCCTTTTTCCCTGCGAAATTGTTCGCGTTGAGCGCTGGTAATGTTTTCTGGCGTCGGTGAGTCAGTGACGAAACTCACTCCCAATTTGATTTCAACGGGCGTTGGATCGCGTTGAAAAATTTCAGCATAAAGAAATCGGACCCGGCTCTCTTCATCGCGCAGCGAAATGAACTCCGGTTGTTCCACAAGGTTCCGCGAGAGTTCGACAACCAAGGGGCTGTTCATCATGAACAACGACTGTTGCGGAACGGTCGTCTCGTAGCGTTTGCCCGTCGTAATGTCGGGATTCGCGAAATCAAATTGATTATAAATTTCGGGCAAATTGCGGCGGTCGATGTAGCCGTAAATCGTCCGGCGACGGGAATAACCGTCTTGGGCCAGATTCACCGGACGGCCCCCCATCGTTAACTCCAATTCCCCGCCAATTGCCAAAATAGAATCGCGCACCGATTCAAATTCAAGTCGATGAATGTTCGCGCGCCAGAGCAAACGATTTTGCGGATCGATCTGCGCGTAACGCGGGTTGCTCTCGCTGCTTTGTTGATACGTGCTGGAAAGCATGATGAGCCGATGCAGTTTTTTCATCGACCAGCCGTCTTGGATAAATTTTGCTGCGAGAAAATCAAGCAGTTCAGGATGGCTCGGCGGCTCGGATTGATTTCCAAAATCATCGGGTGTCGGGACAAAACCTTCACCGAAGTGATGCATCCAAATGCGATTCACGGCGACGCGCGGCGTCAATGGGTTGTACGGATTTACAATGGCCTGCGCTAACTCAAGTCGTCCACTGCCGTTTTTGAATGGAACACGATTCGGCCCCGATAAGATTTCCAGGAATTGGCGCGGAACAATGTCGCCTTTGTTTTCCGCTTCGCCGCGAATATAAACCGGCGAATCCGTCGGCTTGGTCTTGTCCAATAAAACCATGGCGCGAGGCGGCGCACCGGCATGGGTCATTTCCAGCTTGGCAATGTCGTTGCGAATTTGAATCTCCTCTTTCTGTAAATCTTTGCGCGCTTTTCCTTTCGTTTTGCGCAACGCCTTTCGCTCGGCATCCAGCACCGCCACTTTTTGATGCATCTCGTTGTATTTTTTCGCGAACTCGCTGTATTCCGCCGTCATTTTCAACGTGCCTAAAATCGGCGCTTCGGGCGGTTCGACGGAACTGGCGAAAATGCCGCGCAACGAATAATAATCCTTCGTCGGAATCGGATCGAACTTGTGGTCATGACAACGCGCGCAAGTCACCGTCAAACCCATCGTCCCTTTGGTGACGACATCAATGCGATCATTGATGATGTCGTTTTGATTTCCGTTGAAGTGGTCGCCTAAAGTTAGAAAACCGAGAGCAGCGAGCGAGCTTCGGTCCTTGTCCAGTGGCAATTTGTCCGCCGCGATTTGCTCAAGGATAAATTGGTTGAACGGTTTGTCCTGATTGAAGGAGCGAATGACGTAATCACGATAAGTCCATGCATACGGATACAACGGTCCTTCCTGATTTTTTTTCACGTCGCCTTTCGTGTCCGAGTAGCGCGCGATGTCTAGCCAGTAACGGCCCCAACGTTCGCCGTATTGCGGCGAGGCGAGAAGTCGATCCACCACTTTGGCAAAAGCAGTGGGCGAATTATCTTCGACAAACGCTTTAACTTCTTCAGGCGAGGGTGGCAAACCGGTCAAATCAAACGTGGCGCGGCGAACAAGCGTCCGCTTGTCCGCGAGCGGCGACGGTTTCATTCCGTTCGTTTCGAGCTTGGTAAAAATAAAAGAGTCGATTGGATTTTTGCTCCAACTGGCGTCTTTGACTTCGGGAACGGAGATTCTCTTGATTGGTTTGAATGCCCAATGGTCTTTTGCGGTTTTTCCAAAACCCGCCGAAGCGACCGTCGCAGTGGCCACTCGCGGATCGGGCGCGCCCATTTTCACCCACGCTTCCAGATCGGCGATTTGCGTGTCGGAAAGTTTTTTATTTTTCGGCGGCATCTGCAAATCGGGATCGGTGTAGCGAACGGCTTGGATCAATAAACTTTTTTCGGGATTGCCGGGAACGATGGCGGGGCCGGTTTCCCCACCTTTCAAAGCGCTCTCACGATATTCGAGCGAAAGACCGCCTTTCAGCTTTTCCGCTTCGTGGCTGTGACACTTGTAACAATTGTCCACGAGGATCGGGCGAATTTTGTTTTCGAAGAAAGCGAGTTCCGCTGGCGTGGGCGCAGCGGCGTGGAGTCTCGCGACGGACGCGAAGGTTGCGAAGGAGAGAAAGAAAAGTTTCAAATTCATTTTACAAGACCTGGTTGGATTCTGTTGAAATTTACATTCGCTTCCTTTGCGTCCGTCGCGAGACACTTTCACGCGATAACTCCTTTAACCACTTCACCGCTCACATCCGTCAGCCGAAAGTCGCGACCATTGTAACGGTAAGTTAATTTTTTATGATCAAAACCGAGCAGCGACAAAATCGTCGCGTGCAAATCATGGACGTGAACGGGATTCTCCACCGACTTCGCACCAAATTCGTCCGTCGAACCGTAAACGGTTCCACCTTTTACGCCACCGCCCGCCATCCAGATGGAAAATGCTTTGGCGTTGTGGTCGCGACCGGGATTGTCGTTGCCGTTGCGGTCGCGCGTGGCAGTGCGGCCAAATTCTCCGCCCCAAATTACCAAAGTGCTGTCGAGCATGCCGAGCGTTTTCAAATCGGTCAGCAACGCGCTGAGCGGTTGATCGATTTCGCGCGCCTTTTCGGGCAAGCGAGTTTCGATGTCCTGATGATGGTCCCAGCCGCCGGCCCAAACCTGCACAAAGCGAACGCCGCGTTCGAGCAAACGCCGCGCGATGAGCATTTGTTTCCCCTGCCCGCTGTTGCCATACATGTCGCGCACGCTCTGCGGTTCTTTTTGATAATTGAAAGCGTCGCTGGCGGCGGACTGCATTTTGAAAGCGATTTCGTAAGCCTCGATGCGCGCTTCGAGTTGCGCGTCCTTCTGCAAATTCTGCGCGTGCAGTTCGTTGAGCTGATGAATGAGATCGAGTTGGCGTCGCTGTTCGTCCTGCGAGACGTAAGGATTTTTGATGTTTTGAATCATCTCCTCCACGCTGGCCGCCTGCGTGTTGACGCTCGTCCCTTGATAAACGCCGGGCAAAAACGCGGAACCCCAGTTCTGCGTTCCACCGGTGGGAAGGCCGCCGCCGTTTCGCAACGAAATAAATCCGGGCATGTTTTGATTCTCGCTGCCCAAACCATAGACCGACCATGAACCAAGACACGGTTTAGCAAGTTGACGCGATCCGGTGTTCATCATCACGGTCGCGATTTCATGCGCCGGAACATCGGTGTACATTGAACGGATAATCGCCATGTCATCAACGTGCTTGGCAAGATTTGGAAAAACTTCGCTGACCTCAATTCCCGAGCGGCCATATTTTTGAAATTTAAATGGCGAAGGCATCGCGACACCCCCACCGCCAATGGATTTGCCGTCAAATTTTGCGAGCGCAGGTTTCGGGTCCCAGGTATCGACTTGCGACGGCGCGCCGTTGGCAAAAATGTGAATGACGCGTTTGGCTTTCGCGGGGAAGTGCGGTTTCTTCGGAGTGAGTGGCGAGAAATTTCCTTCCGCGAGCGCGGACGAAACGAAGTCTTCGTTCAGCAACGAACCCAAACCGAGCGCGCCGAATCCCATTCCCAAACGGCTCAAAAAATCGCGGCGCGAAAAGATGGGGCGATAATCGCAATTGTCGCAGGTTTCAAACATAGGAAATCGGGTTGAGGATTAGTCTAAACATTTTTTGGCTCGGCTGAATATATCTCATGCAAAGCGAGCGGACAAACAAAACGACGCTTGGGAGAGACGGGAAGTTACATCGCGGAGATCTCTTCACTCTTCCATAATCGCAGTCACTTTGACACTGGCGGCTTTTGGTTCCGTCACCATCGCGCGAAATTTCCATTCTTTGCGCGGCTCGATGACTGACACGTAATCCGTGGCCGAGCCGAGTTTCATACCTTGTTCATCCAACAAATCCAACTCCACTTTGACGCCGAAACGCTGGCGATTGGATTGATTTCGAATCGCGCCGATGGCGTAAATCAAGCGGCTTTTCTCGGATTTTTCCAAGGTGACTCGGAGGGCTTGCAAACTGTTCGTTTCAAAATCCGGAGCCGCCGCCAATTTTTTCGCGCGACGGGCTGATGACCTTTCCACCGGCTTAATTTGGAGCGCGGTGTCTTCACCTTTTGTTTCGGTAATTATTTTTTCCGGTGGTGCCGGTTGGGCGTTCTTGCGCGCGGCAAAAATCCCAAATGCCATCGCGGCGAGCAATGCGAGGCAACCCAAAGCAATCAGGAAAATCGGCGGGCGCTTTCTTGAACTGGACGTCGGTGAAACTTCAACCGATCGCACAACGGCCTGAAGCAATCTCGTCTTCCTCCCGCAGTGTGGACATGAAATGGATTGCCCAAGGGCTTCCGCAGGAAATTCGATGTGTGCGTCGCAATTTTCACACGGACATTTGAGATAAGATTCTGGCTGCATCGTTGGGTCTGAAAACATTTCCATCCTAGACGCAACGAACGAACGAATAGAAACAAAAATTATTCGAAACGTTCTAGAGGGTGTTCCGAAAGTCATTTTGAAAAAGTGGGGATTCATTGGGGAAGTCGTATTTTTTCACTGCCAGTTATTTTTCTGACGCCAGGCCAAATTCCAACTGCTGCGGTTGCAGTCCAGCCAGCA
>JBDSLX010000328.1:0-6227 GCA_039916145.1 Verrucomicrobiota bacterium
ACGTTTGAATCGGGGGAGCCTAATCACTCTCCGTCGGAAGCGGCCGGGCAAAAATCAGTTTGGTGGATTTGGACTCCCTCCGCGACCTCGACCGTGACCATTGATACGGGCGGTAGCGAAAGCGTCCCTCCCGGCGACGGATTGGATACCCAATTGGCTGTTTATACGGGATCAACCCTCGCTGGTGTAAATCTGGTCACGAGGAACGAAGATTCGACCAATTTTACGGGCGGACGAAGCGAAGTTACATTTAACGCAACCGCAGGCATAACCTATCACATCGCCGTGGACGGATATAATGGGGAAACGGGTAATATCAACCTTAACTTTTCCAGCGGGACAGCGATCACCGGTTTGGTTTTGAACGTGACCACGACTGGAAGCGGTACGGTCAGCAAGAATCCGACTCAACCCGCCAGCGGATATGCTTCCAATACTCTTGTGACGGTCATCGCAACGCCAACAGGGACTAACACGTTCCTCGGCTGGACGGGAACCATTGAAGGCGACACCAACCGGACGAACACGGTGATGATGACCTCAAATAAAGATATTACCGCAAGTTTCACCACCAACAGTACACCGAGTTCTAATACTTTCAGATTAAGCATTGAAAGAAGTCCTTCTGCCTCGGCTGGTACAGTGACAAGAATCCCCAACAAGACACTTTATCAGGCGGGTGAAGTTGTGACGGTCGTGGCAAAACCGGCTCAAGGGAGAACGTTTCTCGGATGGACAGGCACGGCTGAGGGCAGCACTGACCGGACTAATACTGTTATAATGAATGCTGACAGAACGATCACGGCTGCGTTCTCGGCAGTTCCAGGACCCGACCCCGGCGCATTTGCGGCTATCGTAGGAACCTACAATGGATTATTTTTTGATCCCGCCATCAGCACAAACTGTTCAGGATATTTCACAGCCAAAATTAGCAAGACTGGTAGATTTACCGTGCGGATTAAGAGAGGCGGCAAGACCAGCGGTGGTTCCGGACAGATTGGGACAAACGGCGTAGGCGTGGCCACTTTTGGAAAATCACCGGCGATTACCACGGTTGAAATACAAACGGATATTACGGGTGTTAATCCTGCAATCACCGGCACGGTCACTACGCCTGATTGCACGTCGGCACTTGAAGGGGACAAAGTGGTTTTCAGTTCAAAAAATCCTTCACCGATTCAGGGGATTTACACGTTTATTCTCCCGCGCAATATTACAAACGGTGTGGTTACGACTAATATAGTGGTCACAGGGAGCAATGTTGTTGTTGTCACTAACGGGCCGGGGACAAACCCGCCGTTCACTACTAACGTGACATTTACAACCGTCACTAATGTGGCGACCAATGACGTTGTAACAAATCCGGGACATGGCTACGGAACCATCGCTATCAGCAAATCCGGTCAGGCGAGAATCCGTGGAGCAGTGGCCGACGGCACAAAATTCAGCCAAAGCACCAGCATCTCGACGAACGGAGAAATCCCGTTCTATGTGGCGTTGTATCGTGGACAAGGCTTGCTCTTGGGCTGGCTCAACGTCACCCCATCTGACGTAGCAGGAACAGTCAATTGGAAGCGCCCGAGTGGCGGCCTGTTGTTCCCTGACGGGATCGATTCTGACATTGAGGTCTTTGGTGCGAGGTTTGATCGTACGCAGACTCCTTTTATCAACTTGGGCTCGAATGCCGTGGTGGAACTAGGTGGAAATGCTTTCGACAGCTCCACCAATGAATCATTGGTGATTCCGGTCCAGGTGTCCAACCCGACCACGTTGGTCGGCACAGGCCCAAACGCCAGCGGCTTGCAAGTGAAACTCCTTCCAACAGGGTTGGTGCGTGGCAAATTCACCAGTCCGGCTACTTTAAAGAACACCTTGTTGCAGGGCGCGATGGTCCAAACAACCAATGCGGCTTATGGTTTTTTCCTGAATAAGGCGGGTTCACGCGGCTTTTTTGAAGTGCGCAACGAACCGGCTCCCTGATCAGGGATGACGGTTGACAAACTGGTTCAGCGCGAGCTGAACCAGTTTGCTGGATCGAAAAGGTCGCGCCCAAAGCGCGGCCTTTTACATTTTCCGGTAGCCCTTTCTGGCCATGATTCGGCTTTAAAGGATTACCCGAATGGCGGTGAGAAATTCACTGCCGAAATTAAAATGGTTCCGCCTGATTGTTAAATTCCCGTCGGAATCAGACTCTTGCGAAAGTTAAAGCTCGCTATGACAAAGAGTTTGGCCATTTTAATCCTTTTGGCAGGAACGCTTCCAGGCGGAGCAGCATGGCGTCCTGATGCCAAACTTCTTAATGCGGTCTGCCAGATCGAGTCCAGCGGGGGCCGCGCGGTCTACGGTGATGGTGGGCGTTCCTTGGGACATTACCAGTTTCAGAAAGCAGCGTGGTCAGACGTTTCCGAGTGGCGCAAAAAGAGAAATCAGCCGACTTACGATTATCGCCAAAACGTTTTCAATGCTCGAATCAGTCGCCTCTACGCCGCCGATTATCTCATCATTCTGCACGACCGGCTTCAGCAGCAATACAAGCGGGAACCTTCCTCGGCGGAGCTTTACGCGGCTTACAATATGGGCATGAACAGTTTTCGTAAATGCAATTACAATCTGGCTCGGGTCAACAAGACAACAGAGGCGAGGTGTAAATTGCTGGTCGCGTTGGTCAATTAGACCGGAAGAATACCTCTTTCGTCCTGACTCTCCCTTCAGCAGTTTTACGCAAGAAAAAACGTGCGTTTACCGGATGGCCAGAATTTTTCTCGTCTACTAAATTTTGCTTCAGAAGATTTAAGAATAATCATCATGGAGAATGGAGCATCTTATGGCCAAAGCAGTTTTTTGCATCGCAACCAGTGAGTTTCAAGCGGAATCCATTGTCAATGAATTGAAGGTGGCAGGCTTCGCCGACAACGATATTTCTGTTCTGTTTCCTGACAAGACTGGCACCAAGGATTTCGCGCACGAGCAACATACGAAAGCTCCGGAAGGGGCGGTAACGGGAGCGAGTACAGGCGGAGTGTTGGGCGGCGCGCTTGGATGGCTCGCTGGCATCGGTGCACTCGCGATTCCCGGAGTTGGACCATTCATCGCAGCAGGTCCAATTATGGCTGCACTTGGAGGGGCCGCGGTGGGGGCCGCAGTGGGAGGGATTACCGGCGCATTGGTCGGGATGGGAATTCCCGAGTACGAAGCCAAACGCTACGAAGGAAAAATTAAAGCGGGCAATATCCTCATTTCTGTTCACTCAGAATCAAATGACGAAACCAAGCACGCAAAAGGAATTTTTGAACAGGCTGGAGCGCAGGATATCTCGTCCAGTTCAGAAGCCGGAGTTAACGAAGAAAAGGGAGCACGCCATGATCGCGAGCGTACTCCGAAGTATTAACATCAACACCTAAACGAAAGGATATATTATGCTTTGGACAATTTGCGTAATCTTACTAGTACTGTGGCTCCTTGGATTAATTACGTCGTACACCATGGGAGGGTTTATTCATATCCTCCTGGTTATCGCCATTGTTGTTTTGCTGGTGCGAATCATCAGCGGCAACCGGTCAGTTTGAGGTAACAGCCGAAACATGAATAAAGCACTGGGAATTGCATTGCTGGTTGCAGGCGTGGTCTTGCTCGTCTTCGGGTTCAACGAGTCACGATCAACGGCATCCGATGTTTCCAGGATTTTCACCAACTCTCCCACTGACCGGTCGATCTGGTTTCTCGCCGGAGGTGGCGTTGCCACCGCAGTGGGCCTTTATTTGGTTTTGAGCAAGCAGCGTTAATCATTTTTGGGCGTAACGGAGATTTTGCGGTGTGAATGGGCGCGCCCTTCGGGCAAGGACTTTAGCGGGATGTTTGGAAGATTTTTCTTTTAAAAAGTTAGCGCTGGGTGAGTATCTCGGTGCAAAGCTAATTTTGGGCTTGTGGATAATTTGATGAAGACGAAAACGCCACCAAAGAGGGTTAATACTTCCAAGACGTATAAAATTCTGATCGTGGACGATCACCCCATTCTTCGCGAAGGATTGGCGCAATTGATCGACCAGCAGAAAGACCTCGCGATTTGCGGCCAATTTGAAGAGGCCAACAAAGCTTTCGAAGCGGTCGGTGCGCTGAAACCCGATCTGGCGCTTGTGGATATTTCTCTCAAAGGTAGCAGCGGTATCGAATTGCTTAAAAATATCAAGACCAGCTACCCGGAAGTGTTCGTTTTGGTTCTTTCCATGCATGATGAATCGCTTTACGCCGAACGCGTCCTTCGCTCTGGAGCCGCCGGTTACATAATGAAGCAGGAGGCCACGGAAAAAGTTCTTGAAGCAATTCGAAAAGTTTTGTCGGGCGAGATTTATCTTAGCGAAAAAATGAGCACCAAACTTATGCATCAGCTCATTGGTGGACGCACTCCCACCAGCGGCTCCCTGATGGAAAGGCTCAGCGATCGTGAGTTGGAAGTTTTCGGGTTGATCGGCCAGGGCCGTGGCACGCGCCAAATTGCCGAGCAATTGCATCTCAGTGTAAAGACAATCGAGTCACACCGAGCGCACATCAAAGAAAAACTTAACTTGAAAAACGCAACCGAATTGGTTCATCGCGCCATCCAGATGCGGGGGGAGTAAAAGTGCTCTATTCTATCGGAAATTAAGGTGAAGATTATGATTAAATTACGACTTAGGCATAATCTGGCGCATTCGTCTTTCTTCCTACCGTCCGCCTCTGGATTCGTTGGCTTTGTCAATTTCTGCAATGTCGCTATTTAAGCCGGCGGGGTCTCTTCTCCAAATCGCTGCATCTATTGTGAGGCCGTGGATTGCTCATTGTCAGGCATAGTCATCGACTTTTAAATCATCGAAAAGCCCGGAATTGTAAGCGAACTGATGAAGGCTGGCTTTTCGGAGAATTGAAATGTCTTTCGTTCTGGAAGAAATTTGGTTTGATAATCGACAAATTCGGGTATGAATCAAAAAATTAAAATAGGACTCTACGCCGTTCTTCTCATCAGCGCGGCAGTTTTTGGCGCATTGTTTTTTTCCAGCTACCGAAGCACCAATAAATCACCCCAATCAACAGAGCTTTTGCCAACCAATTCCAATGCTGCGATTGAGAGCGTTACCAACTCGGCAACCAATGGAGTTCCAGCCACCAATGTCATTTCCGAATCCAACCAAACCATACAAAGTAATTCCTCAACCACGAATTTGGATGGCCATATCTTCGAAACCAAGGTCGTATCCCATCAACCGACTGTCGCAACCGCAAAGGAACCTGCCCATGGCCGCAGCGCGATGGTTGGATATTTTTTTGGGTTTCTGGTGACGGCGGTCCTTCTGGGACTTTTGATCGCCCACGACATCTCCCAGTATTTCGGCAATCGCAGTGTTGAATTCATGTTCAACGACGAAGGCACCGGCGTTAAAGATCCAGATTATGAAGAGGCCGAAAAGGAATGGGCCAATGGCCAGCATCTCGAAGCCATTAGACTCATGCGCGAATATCTTCAAAAAAATCCCCGCGAACAGGGCGTGGCTTTGCGAATCGCCGAAATTTACGAAAAAGATTTAAAAAATGATCTCGCCGCTGCGCTGGAGTATGAAGAGGTGCTAAAAAATAAATTTCGCAACCCGGAACGATGGGGCTGGGGCGCGATTCATCTCTGCAATCTCTACTCGAAAATGAACAAAACCGACGACGCAGTTGCCCTGCTCCATCGGATTGTTAGCGAGTACGGCGAGACCGCCGCCGCGAAAAAAGCGCGAGAACGTCTCGGCCTATTCGAACCGGCCATCGAAGAAGCGCCCGGCAATCCGCCGATAGAAGCCATTCAAGAAGAGCCAGCGCCGAATCCTGATGCGGAAGAAAAATCCTCAGGCTCAAACTTGCCCCCCGGATTCCGTCCGAAAAAATGACCCTCATTTTGGTGAGCATCGCTTGGAACTTTAATTTCTGACTTTTATGTCTGACACCTACATTCAAAATTTATTTGCGAAACGCATCGGCGGAAAACAATACGGCAAATCCACCGCCATTTATAAATTTGAAAAAATTAAACAGACGCGCATCGCCACACTGAAAGCGAATCCGGGCGCGGAGATTATCGATGTCGGAATCGGTGAACCGGACGAAATGGCGTTTCCAGAAGTCATCGAGAAATTGCACGAAGAAGCGAAGAAGCCGGAGAACCGTGGCTACGCCGACAATCGCGATGAAGTTTTGAAAGAAGCTGCCGCGCG
>JBDSLX010000329.1:0-5750 GCA_039916145.1 Verrucomicrobiota bacterium
ATTGGGGATGCGCGACATACACGAGCGCAAACGGCTCAAATCCAAGGAACATGTCCTTGATCACATGGGCAGTACGGAACTGGCGGCGAATCTTTTCCGTGCCACACAGACTGAGGAAAAGTTGCGGCGCGAAAATGTTCGGAACAAAGATCACGCGAACCGGATTCACAACGAGGTCGGTCGTAAAGTTCGCAAAACGATTCACGAATTAGGCGGCACAATGCCGGAGAATTTGCCAGTCGCCGAGAACATCAAGAAGGTTGAGAGCCGAGAAAAGAAACGACTTAAGGCTGAGCAGAAATATTTGTCGAAAAAGTCGGAAGCAGAATCTTGAAGCAACGCATGAGCGATATTTCTTTCATGCGCCTCGCTCTTCGCCTCGCTTGGCGCGGCTTGGGAACGACTTCGCCCAATCCGACCGTTGGTGCGGTGCTGGTCAAAGGCGGACGCATTCTTGGACGTGGACGGACTGCGCCCGCTGGCGGGCCGCACGCTGAAATTGAAGCGATTCGCGATGCGCAATCCAAAAAACAAAATCTCAAGGGCGCGACCCTTTTTGTGACGCTGGAGCCGTGTTGCACGCATGGACGCACGCCGCCTTGCACGGATGCAATTATTGCTGCGGGAATTAAAAAAGTTGTCGTTGCCGCGACGGATCCAAATCCAGTTCACGCCGGTCGCGGTTTTGAAATTTTAAAGCGCGCGGGAATTGAAGTAGAGGCGTTTGGAGTTCCGCGTTCACGCGGTTCAGGTGATGCCGCACAACCGGACCGCCTGAAGGCGGAACTCCAAACCTTGGCGGGAGAAGCGACTCGTCTCAACGAAGCTTTCAATCATTGGATTGTTCATCGCACGCCGTTCGTGACGGTGAAGTCAGCGATGACTCTCGATGGAAAAATTGCGACGGCTCGTGGCGAATCGAAATGGATCACCGGCGAGAAGTCGCGCGCTCACGGAATGAAACTGCGCCAAGCCGCGGACGCGATTTTGGTCGGGGTGAACACAATCGTCGCAGATGACCCGAGTCTGACAATCCGTTTAGTTCAAAGTCCAAAGCCCAAAGTCCAAGGTCAAAAAATTCTGCGGCGAATCGTTCTCGATCCGAATGCGCGTACGCCGTTGTCGGCGAAAATTCTTAATGATGAATTTGCGGCGTGGACGACGGTTGTTGTCACAAAAGCTGCGGCGAAAAATCGTGTCGAAAAGTTGTTGAGCAAAACGAACGTGCTGGTTGCTCTAGGTCGCAATGGACAAATTGATTTGCGTTGGTTACTCAAAAAACTTGGCGAGGAAAATGTCACGAGTTTGCTGGTTGAAGGCGGCGGTGAGACGAATGCGAGATTTCTTGAGCAGAAACTGGTTCAGCGGATTGCATTTTTTTATGCGCCGAAAATTCTTTGCGGACGTGATTCGCGAAAGAGTGTTGCGGGAAAAGGAATTGAGCGGCTTGAGCAGAAAATTTCGTTGCGCGAAGTGGAGTGGAAAAAATTAGGAGCAGATTTGTTTTTGACCGCAAGGTTGGAGTCCAAGCTTTAGCTTGTCTTGGCGAGGTGTGTGATGAGACTGAAAGGAAAGGAAGCAAGCTAAAGCTTGAACTCCAACAATATGTTCACAGGAATCGTAGAAGAAGTTGGCGTGGTTGAAGGCATCGAATGTACAGCCAAGGCCATTGAATTGATGCTACAGACGAAAGTTTGTGGTCGCGGATTGCGTGTCGGCTACAGTCTCGCAGTGAATGGTTGTTGCCTGACAGTCGTTGAGATGTTTCCGCGAAAGGGCGGAAAGAAATCAGTTCGCGTCGATCTGCTGGAAGAATCCTGGCGCAGAACTAATCTGCAATTCGCGAACGTCGGTTCGGCAGTAAATCTGGAACGCGCGCTTTTAACGAACGGAAGACTCGGCGGACATTTCGTCACGGGTCACATCGACTGCATGGGAAAAATTCTGAAACGGGAAAAACGTGGCGCGGATTATTTTTTAGAAATCGCCGCGCCCGCAGAATTAATGCGCTATGTGATTTTCAAAGGTTCGATTGCGATTGATGGGATCAGTCTGACGGTCGCGGAAGTTCGCAAGAAAAGTTTCGCCGTCTGGATCATTCCGCATACTTACGCACTCACGGCATTGCGCGAAAGAAAAGTGGGCGATGCCGTAAATCTCGAAGGCGATTTGCTCGGCAAATATGTCGAGCGCTTTATTTCTTATCCGTCGGCGAAACAAACTTCGGTTCAGAAGATTCGCCGTGCGGCGCAATCGTCCTGATGCGTCCCGCGTAAATTTTCACTTCTCGGCCATCAGCCATTTTGAATTGATATTGGTCCTTCGTCTTGTCGAGAACCGGTTTGCTGACCCCGGTGATTTTCTTTCCATCGCTGAGTGTAACGTCGTAACTGGTTTTGCATCCCACCAGAGTGAATGCAGTTAAAAGCATAAAAAGATTTTTCATACCGAATTCAGCTTGAGAAAGTGGTGCGCTTAGCAGGACTTGAACCTGCAAACTGAATGTTTTCGTTTTGCATATTTTTGCATTTTGTTGCGCTTACCTGCTAGTTGTTATCCAAGGTTTCACCTTTGTTTGCAAGCTATTTGTTGCATTGAAGCGCAACTTTGTGCAGAAAAACTTGTGCGGAGTTGTGCGGGCTAAAAGCGTGTGCGGGATTTGTGCGGAGGCTTTTCCTGTGCGGAATCTGTGCGGTAAAATTCGCCGGTCCGTAGCGGCCTGAGAAATCTGCGTTAGATAAACAATTCCACGCTGACTTTGAAATGTGCCGCGAGTTTGCGAACATGCGTCAGCGTGAGGTTGCGTTCGCCGCGCAGGATCATTGCACCAAGATTGCGACTGCCGCCCAAGATTCGTGAGAGGTCTGCCGCTGCAAGTTTCTGTTCATCCAGCAGATGTTGCAAAATGTCCCGGCCTTTGAGCTTCGGCCATTTTACATTGGCCGCGTCGTATTCTTCAATGAGCGTGCAAAGCAGATCGAAATAGTCGGTTTGATCGGGGGTGAAATTATCCTGCCACAAGGCCATTGCGTCGGCCATTTCCGACACGTTCGCGTAATCCACCGCGTCGTGAATCGGGCGCGGCAGGAACAGGCGGCACAAGGCGTTGTAATCTTTTGGCAAGCTGGCAAAGTTGATTTTCGTTTTTGTTTTCATAATTCTTTTTTCCAATCATTGCGGTCGTATTCGGAGTGCGTCAGGAAACGGAGCGTAAAAGCCGTTTGTCGGTCAAAGTGCATTGCCACAATCAGCCGGTAGGTGTTGCCGCACACGTTGAACACCAATACCGATTTGCCGCTGCCCACACGCACCATGTCCGCACTGGGATAGCACCGGCGAACGTCCGTCAGATTGCGCCATGTTGCTGCCCGCACTGTCATTGTCCAAGCGGCCAGATACTTGACGGCCTTCGGATACTGTGTGGCCGAGTCCCGAAGGAACTTTTCTTTGATAATCCGCACGCATACAGAATGTATGCAATGTGTTTCTGCTCGTCAAGCGCGGCGTCGTGTGGCAATCTTTTCTTGTTCGAGACGTTGGACCCACTGGTGAGGGGAATTGGACCCCGATCTTTGCGACAGCCAATTCTTGAACTTTTTCTTTGTGGTAATAAGTCACTCCGCCCTTGCCGCCATTTCTCCATTCAAATCGGAATTATTTTGATTTCAAATTCGGCACTACCGGCTTTTTGACTTGCCGCTTTTTTCAATACGCTGAGTGCGATAACGGGGACGCGCTTCGACGATTTGCCAAGCGCCAGCGGATTCAATCAAACTGCTGCCGTCTGAAAACTTTGTTTGGAGTTTGCGTTTGGTAGTAACCGGCGCGGAACAGATTTTGACCGAAGAAGAACCGGATTTGACGGTGATCGGTTTCATCATTGAAGTCTAATGCGACCACGGGGCTTGCCATTGGCGCAGATACCACAGGAATTACCGGGTTGTTTGCAATAACGACAGTGCGAACAATCGCTACATATTTTACAGTCGGATTCACCTGAACAGGTCGATTGCCGATTTGAACAATTGGAAATCGCGATAAAGAAACCCGCCACGAGAATGCACCCGCCAATGATAAGGCTATTCTTCATTGAGTTTTACAGCATCAAGCAAGGTTCCGATAATCGTGCAACCGCTGAGGCTGTTTGGTTTAATGTCGTAACATTTGGCAATGACCGCGTAACGACCGCCTTGCCCCTTTTCAAACATCGCAAAATATTCCGGTGTGCATTCGAGTTTTAAAACGCCTTCGGTCAATCCGTATTCGTAATTCTCGGAAAGATCAAACTTGGCAAAGATTTTACCAGCTTCTTCGGTGACATCTGATAATTCACAGCGAACTAAAACCGGCTTGGAATCATTCCGAATTAACGCTCTGGAAAGATCGATTGAAAACGGCATTGACCTCCGGTTTTCCGGGATGGCTTCACTCCAATTTGTAGCTGCACCATGTTTTTCCGCCAACGACAGAGCGATGGCGTTCCTGTTCTCCTGAACAAGTTCGGCGCTGGTTTGGATGGATTTCTTTTTGCTACAGGATCGAAATTGTGACACGCAAACCAAGAGAATCACGACCACCACAAGGGACAGGCAACCCCAATTTTCAAAAAAGTCTTTCATTCCAGTTTGAGGCGTCGGCAACATTTCTTTTCCGGGGTGCAGGTTTTCTAAAATTTCGTCCAGTTGTTTTTCTCTTGGTTCTAGCGGAGCGAGCGAATCTTTTAAGTCAGAATAATCGCCGGTTTCAAGCTTTCTCAAGCCTCTCTCAATTGGTGTTTCTTCCATGATTACCTAACCGCTCTCACGCGAAAGAATCTGTTTGAATGCGTCGTTCCATAAGTCCCAGGATTTGCCGCCGTCCACGAAACCAAGTCAGAACTCGACTCCAAAAGAATTGTGACGGGGCCATTGGTATCCTCTGGAATGACCACCGTATTGACGGGAATAGCAGAGCCAAGTGCGGGAGTTTCAGTGGTGATTTGGATGGTGGAAATGCTGGAGCCATCGGAATTGCGTGAGATAAGTTGAATGGTTGAGGGGCCGCACACGACGGGCAGCGCATTTGGAAACGGTGTATGAACCCAATCTGAGTAAAGCGAGTTCGTGACAAAGTGATTGATGTCATTTGTTAAAGTTCCACCGTTTGAAATAATTCGGATTGAGGTTTTTGAGGTAGGTCCGCTTTTAACCGACCAAAAGACAACTTTAGCCACTTGATTGCTTTGAATGGCGACAACGGCGCTGTCATTTGTCTCCCCAAAGAGTTTGCTAGAATACAGAGTGACCGTCTCCGCTGAGGCGCGAGCGGCGAACAGGGACAACAAAAGGGCAAGAATGGTTTTCATTTTTTAGAGGATGCGGGACTAATTCCTGGAATGTTGGATTCTTTCCATCCCACAATAACCGTTTCCACTGACCCGTCGGGGCTGCGTTTCGTGCTTTCAACAGACTTCGACCACAGCCTCCCGGTTTTAGAGTCGAGTAAATAAATTGTGTCTGAAAACTCCGTGTTCGACGGCGGGAACACGATTTTAAAATCGTGCTGTTCCGGCAGAGGCGGCGAACAGCCAGCTAATGCGAGCGATAAAACCGCGAGTGTGGTTTTCATAAAAGGGTTTGGCATCACGGGACGTTGACCTATTTACGGAGTAACGCCCCATTTCCGTCAATAGCGAAAAACGGTGCAATGCGCCGAAGCGGATTTAAACATCCGAACTTTGCAGAGCATCGAGGCGGGTGAAATGAATCTGC
>JBDSLX010000330.1:0-4913 GCA_039916145.1 Verrucomicrobiota bacterium
AAAAATTCTGCCATCCGCCCGCAAGAGCCGCATTTCTGCCAGCGCAGTCGCAGGAGTTAACCCTAATCGCTCTTTTGCCCATGTAGTTTGTAATGGGACAAATTTGAAGTTGCGCCGATTCAACAAATGCTCCGCGCGACGGAGCCAACGAAGGCACAACGCACATTCCGCGTCGTAGAAAATCCACCCAATCGGCTCTTTGGCATTCTTGTCTGTCATTTCAGTATTCACAGAAATTCACTTTCAAAAAATTTTATTGACCAATGCCGAGCAGCTTGCGCGCTTTGTCGCCAAGTTTCACAAAACGGGTTAATGCACTGGTTGGCCACAGGCGAATTTGGCCGTACCACGCGGTCGTCATGACAAAAAAACCGTGCAGATCGCGGAGGCGTTGCTCTGTGTATTCGTCGGTTTCCTTGTCTTTGTCGGCTTCCTCGATGCACTCGCGCAAAAGAACCAGAGTCGGATCAATCTCACGTTTTTTTCGTTCGTCGAGGACGACGCGGAACATTTCCCAAACTTCTTTCATCGACTCAAAATGGTCGCGTTTGTCACCGAGGACATGGACGAGTTTCACGATCCCCCACCCTTGCAACTCTTTGAGACTGGTGCTGACGTTGGACCGGGCAACGTTGAGCGTATCGGCGATGGTTTCGGCGTTGAGCGGCTTGGGCGACATAAAAAGCAGAGCGTGAATCTGGGCAACGGTGCGGTTGATCCCCCAGCGCGTTCCCATTTCACCCCAGTGAAGGATAAACTTTTGTTGGACTGGACTGAGTGATTTCATGGATTCTTTAATTTCTGTCTAAACAGAAATTACAGAACTAAAGCGCGGAATGCAACTTTTTTTTCCATAGAAGCGTTCCATTAATCGGAGCGCCGACTTCAGCTCGCTTCAACGCAGGTGATTCAGTTGATTTAATCGTTCTTTTCGATTCCAAAGTCGAAGCGGTGTGAACGTCGCGCTCCGTTTGGTATTTACGAAATGACTTCATTCATGGCGCTGAGATATTTCGACGAGGTTGGGATTGCTGCCCGGACAGAAGCGAATTAGGCTCACGCTATGAAATCAACCGCGTCGAACGCGCCGACCTCGGGATACAAACCTGATTCAGAGTTAACTGCGGAGGCGTCTGATCCGGTGTTGGAACTGTTCAAGGCCGACATCGATTTCACTCTCACTGAAAAAAATCTGCGGCTGACTACAGACGAGCGCGCCCAACAACTGGTCAATGCCACACGTTTTCTTGGAAAATTCCGCCCGTTGGTAACGCAAACAAAACGCTGAGTTCATGGTCACGGATTTTGAAAAAGCGCTGGCGATTCTCGCGGAGAACCAAGTTGAGTTCATCGTAGTTGGCGGCGTGGCGGGCGCTTGCACGGTTCCGCATTCATCACGCAGGATTTGGACGTGGCTTATTCCCGCAGTAAAACGAATATTCAAAGTCTGGCTGTAGCACTTAGATCGCACAATCTCTACTTGCGCAACGCGCCGGAAGGGTTGCCCTTCAAGTGGGACGAGCGAACGATTCGGAATGGATTGAATTTCACGTTGACCACGGCTTTTGGCGACCTTGATTTGCTCGGCGAAGTGGCGGGCGGCGGAACTTATGCCGACTTGCTGCCGCACACCCAGGAAGTCAGCGGATTCGGCGTGCGATTTCAACTCATCAATCTGGAGAAATTAATTGTTCTCAAACGCGCGGCGGGTCGGCCAAAGGACTTGGCGGTTATTGCGGAGCTTCAACAAATTTTGGCGCGGCAAAAATAACGGTCGATTAAATCTGTGGCTTTGCCTTTTCCCACGCTTCCAAAATTTTTGTGGTGACGTGATTGATGGCGTCAGCGCGTTCGCTCAAAAGATTGACGACTTCATCGACGGATTCGATTTCCTCTTTGCTGGGCGGAGTGGAGACGGATTGAATCTGGCGCAGCGCGCCGATGAGCGCTTCGTTCAGCATTTTGAAACTTTTCGTCTCGGCACTGATTCCTTCCTGAACGATGGCGCTGATGGTTTCGAGATTGACGGGGCAACCCAGCAAATCGTCGCCGTAAATCGCGGCCAGAATTTTTTCGGCGGTTTCGGTGGCGGTTTTGCGCGAGGGCGGGTTTTCGTCCATGAGAGATTAACGTTTTGCGAATGCCGCGAGCGCGGATTTGTGCACTGGAATTTTTTTAAATTTCTTCGTCAATTCGGTGAGAGAATTTTCCACGGCCAATCTTTCCAAGCTCGATGCGCCGACGAAACCAACGCAATCGGTGTGCGCATTAATATAGGCGGCGTCTTCTGGCGTGCAAATGGGACCGCCGTGCGAGAGAAAAATGATGTCTTTGCGAATTTTTTTCGCGCCGTTGATAATCGCCTGGGTCCGTTTCACAGCGTCGTCCATCGTGCAGGTTGCGCCTTTGACGCCGATGGAACCGCCGATGGTCGTGCCGACATGCGCGATGATCGCGTCCGCGCCCGCTTGCGCCATCGCTTTCGCTTCCTCCGCGTTGCCGACGTAAACGATGCTGAACAAATCCATTTTGCGCGCGAGCGCGACCATTTCGAATTCCTTTTTCACGCTCATGCCGGTTTCTTCGAGTACTTGGCGAAAGTGACCGTCCACGATGCAGTGCGTCGGAAAATTATTCACGCCGCTGAAACCCATTTCTTTTACTTGCAGCAACCAATGCCACATGCGACGGCGCGGATCGGTCGCGTGAACTCCGCAGATGACGGGAATTTCTTCGACGATGGGCAATACTTCGTATTCGCCAATTTCCATCGCGATGGCGTTGGCGTCGCCGTAGGACATCAGACCCGCCGTTGAACCGTGGCCCGCCATTCTAAAACGTCCTGAGTTATAAATGATGATCAAATCTCCGCCGCCCTTTTCGATAAACTTGGCACTGATACCCGTTCCCGCGCCCGCCGCAATAATCGGCTGACCTTTTTTCAGCGTCGCGCGTAGGCGTTCCACGACTTCTTTGCGGGTGTAGGGATTTCCTTTTCCGGTCCAGACATTAGGCATAAATAAAATTTCGATTTACGAATTGCAAATGACGATTCAAAAAATTTTTCGTGGCGAATTTGTGCCGTTCAAATTGGAAATGCAATGAAAGTTTCCGCGTCCCAAGAAGAAAGAGGATTACCTGACGGGCGACAAACGCAGGCGCACAATCGCGGTGGTCAATTTTCCCGGATCAGAATTCAATTCGATGCTGCCATCGTGAGCTGTGGCGATCCATTTTGAGATGCTCAACCCGAGGCCGCAACCATCGACAGAATTATTATGGCTTTCGTCCACGCGGAAAAATCGCTGAAAAATTCGGGGAAGCATTTCCGCTGGAATGCCCGCGCCCGTATTTGTGATTTTAATTTCGGCCTGGTCGTTTGCACAGGTCAAAGCAATGGTCACAATTCCCGAGGGACGGTTGTACTTGATCGCGTTATCGGTGAGATTGAGCAGCAACTGCCGCAAACGATCACGGTCGCCATGCACAATGGCCGGGTCACATTTCTCGAGACAAACGGAAATCTCAAATGGCTCGGCCAGAATTTTTGCATCCTCAAAATTGTCGCGCACCAGTTCATCCAGTTGCACTGGCTCGCGCTTGAGTTGCACCAACCCGGCGTCGGCTTTGGTAAGAAGGGTCAGGCCATTTACGATTTTCGTGAGACGCTCGATTTCATCGAGCTGACTGTGCAATCGCTCGCGTTGCGTAGCGGCTAATGATTCATCGCGCAAGGCGGTTTCGATTTCGCCGCGCATGACCGTCAGCGGAGTTTTCAATTCATGCGAAGCGTGCAGGGTGAATTCGCGGATGCGTTGGAATGAATCGTCGAGACGCGTGGTCATCGCATTGAACACTTCGGTCAAGCGATCCAATTCATCGCCATTGCCGGAGCGCGCCAGTTGCTCGCGCAAATTGCGGTCGTTAATTTTTTCCGCAGCGTGAGTCAGCGCGACGACCGGCGACATCGCTTTGCGCATCAGAAACCAGCCGCCGGCCAATCCGATGAGCGCGGTGGGAAGCCCGAACCACAACACCATCGACATCACGTCGTCCCAATCTTCCATTTCGGTTTTTAAAAATTCACCAATCGCGATGGCGCGCTTCCCGTCGCGCTGTTCGTTGAGGAAATGTTTGTAGGAAAGGCCCGTGAGAACCAGCATCGAAGCACACAAAATACCCGCGTACCACAAAGTCAAGCGCGTGCGAATTTTCAAGGCGAACCTTTCATGACGTAGCCCACACCGCGCACGGTGTGAAGCAGTTTGGATTCAAATCCGTTGTCGATTTTTTCGCGCAAGCGGCGGACGTACACATCCACAATGTTCGTGCCCGGATCAAAATGGTAGTCCCAGACATTTTCCAAAATGGTCATGCGACCGCAGATGCGATCGTGGGAGCGCATGAGAAATTCCAGCAAACGAAACTCCCGCGTGGTCAGCTCGATTTTTTTATCCGCGCGGCGCGCTTCGTGTTTCAAAACATCGAGGGTCAAGTCGGCGAGCTGCAATTGGGGCGACTTCGCATCGTTGCGGCGAGCGAGAGCGCGGACACGCGCAATTAATTCGGCGAGCGCAAACGGTTTGGCCAGGTAGTCATCGGCTCCTGCGTTCAGTCCATCGACGCGTTCGTTGACTTCGCCGCGAGCGGAGAGAAGTAAAATCGGTGTCGTTTTTTTATGCTCGCGCAATTGCCGCAGAACACTCAAGCCGTCGCGTCCCGGAAGCATGATGTCCAAAACAACGGCATCGAAGGAATTCGTGTTTGCTAAAACCAAACCGTCATCGCCGTTGTGCGCCATCTCGACAACGAACCCTTCCGCCGCCAGCGCTTTACGAATAAACGAAGCGGTTTTCTTTTCATCTTCAACCACGAGCACGCGCACAGCTTTATTGTGTAAATTTTTAGGCGAA
>JBDSLX010000331.1:0-6429 GCA_039916145.1 Verrucomicrobiota bacterium
TGGCAGGGAAATATCTGGCAGGGACAATTTCCCAATGAAAATCAATTGGCGGATGGATTTAAAATCACATCTCCGGTTGCGTCGTATCCGACAAATGGATTCGGACTTTTTGACATGGGCGGAAATGTTTGGGAATGGTGCGCGGATTGGTATCGGCCGGATTATTACGAGCAGAGCGCGAAGGAAAATCCGCGCGGGCCAAGCGATAGTTTTGATCCGAATGAACCGGGTTTGGCAAAACGCGTGACGCGCGGCGGTTCGTATCTTTGCAGCGAACTTTATTGCACGGGCTATCGACCGAGCGCACGGATGAAGACTTCACCGGACACAGGTTTATCGCACACGGGATTCCGCTGTGTTACGGATGCCCCGCCTCGCAGTTAAGGATTCTCACTTTTTAACACAGTTCACTTAAGTCCTCTTGAGCCAATCTACGAGCGGTCTCGATACAGTCCGTAATACTGCTGCTCGCGTCACCATACCAAAAAGCCTTGCGCCATTCTTTCCAATCACTGATGTCCCAAATTTGAATATGTACACTGTAAGTTCCAGTGACATCACGAGCAATCACAGCGCGTTTGCATTTTGATTTCGAATACAGTGTTTCGACTACATTTTTCTCAGAAATAGAAGGCTGCGCACAAAGATCAGGTGGAGGCGGTGGCCCAAATTCTCCGAGGAAAAATCTTCGAAAAAATCCAGCCATGAGCAATTCTAGTTAAGCTGTTGCACCTCCACACTCAAACCCGGCTGCGGCTGGATGACTTTGATTTTTGGCCAGCGCGCTTTGATTTGTTGCTCGAACCATTGGCGCGCATCTTCTTCGCCGTGGCCGAGCAAAACGGTATGCGGCGAAACCTGGCCAACAAAATCTAAAAGTTCACCGCGATTGGCGTGGGCGGTCAGATCAAAATCCTGCACTTCGCAGCGTTTGGTCAGTTCGCCGCCGCTCGGGCTGAAAAGAAATTTCTCGCCTTGCTTGGCGGCTTTGAGCCGTCCTCCGGGCGTGCTCGGATCAGCGTAGCCCACGAAAAAGATCGCCTGTTTTTCGTCCTCGACCATGCGGAGCGCGAGTTCGTGCGCGGGAGTTTGCTCGGTCATCATGCCGGCGGTGATGACAAAAAGTTTTCCTCCAGTGAGCTTCATTTGCGCCGTTTGATTTCTCTCCGGCACAACGAGGTTGAGCGCTTGCGTGAGTTTCAAATTATTGTGCTGGCGAGCGGTGCGATGCGATTCCAAGTCGTAAATTTCGGTGAAGACGCGACCAAGTCCGCCGATGAAAATCGGTTGAGATTTCAATTTTCCGGCGGCCATCATCAAAGCGAGTTGCGCGAGAATTTCCTGAGTGCGACCGAGTGCAAATGTCGGAATCAGAACCGAGCCTTTGCGGTCGAGAACGCGTTGAATGGCTTGGGAAAGCCGTTCCAATTCAGCGGCGCGAGTAAATCCAGCCGGAACTTCGCGATTACCGCGCGTCGTTTCCATGATCAACACGTCGGCTTTCACGTCTTCAAAACGGGCGCCACGCAAAATCGTTTGGTCATGAAAACAAACATCTCCGGTGTAAAAAACAGATTGTTTGTCGCCACGAATCATCACGCCTGCCGATCCAAGCGCGTGGCCAGCGTCGTGAAATTCCATTTTGGGCGAAAGAATTCCGCGTCGGTTTTTTTCGTAAGAAGCCCATTCGATTTCGCGATTGTATTTGAAGGATTGAAAGCGCGCGGAGATGTCATCGACTTCATCGTGGGTGTAGAGCGGATATTCTCGAATACCCATTTCGTCGCGCTGCCGCGTCATGACGTTCACGGAATTGTGGAGGACGCGTTCGATAATGAAATAGCTCAACTCCGTCATCAGCACATGCGCCTTAGGAAAATGTCGCAACGCCACGGGCAACGAACCGACATGGTCGTGATGGCAATGCGTCAACACGATGGCGTCTAAATCTTCGTTCGCGATGGCGGAATAAAGCGGCAAACTCTCGCGACCTTCGCGCTTGGGGTGCGTCCCGGCGTCGAGCAGAACTCGATGCCCTTCAATATCGACAAACCAAGCGCTGGCCCCAATGCCGGTATCGGGGTTCAAATTTACAATTCGCATTGCGGAAAACTCCCCCACCAGAGGCGTTTCTGCGAGGTAAAAATAAAATCTAAAATTTTTTGAACAACTCTCCGCCAAACCAGTCAGATTCTATGTAGTGGTAATTCGCCGAGAACGGCTGGCCGGTTTTGGTTTTTCCTGCCAGTCAAAATTCCGGTGAATGGTTGGTTTGGTTGTTGGGGTGGAGCGGGTGCCGCAAGGCGCCCGCTTTTCTTTTGCCACTTATTTTTTCGGAGTCCCCAACATCTTCTGCATCATCACCTGCTGAAGTTCCTGGAGGCTCTCATATTTTTTGTAGTCCGCAGGCAGTTCAAATTGTTTCGCGTCGGGTTTGGCCAGCTGAACCTCCTTAAATTTCATAATGACAGTTGTATCCTTTTCTTTCGCTTGAATCCGAATGGGGAAATCCTTCAAATCCGTCGCGTTCCAAGTGGTCGCTTCCTGAGCCAGGTTTTTATCATCCTTGATCACGACTTTATTTTTCACGCAAGGATGGCCATCAATGGTTTCTTTGCCGAGCGAAGTTTTTTCAATCTTCGGTTCTTTGATCAAAGCTTGTTTGTCCGCCTCGCTCATCGGCATTTCGACGTAGGCCTTCAACGAGGGATAAATAAGGTAAGTCGCTTGTTTGTCCGGTCGAACAAGAGAAATCGTTTTGTCGGCGCCCATTTGCTTCATTTGCGCCAAAACCTGCGGAGAAATCATCACGCTTTTCATTTGCCCAATGTCCATTTCCGTTCGCATTTTACCGACGAGCATCGCCATCGGCAAAGTCGCGCTCAACGTTTCCTTTTGTGACTGATCCAGCATCTGCACTTCGGACTTCGCCGTGAAATTGGTATTTTTGCCGAACAATTTCAGCATCGCAGTGCTCATTGGGCCGGAGCCGTCTCCGGGCATTTGCGCGTGAAGAAATTGAGCGGAACAAACAAACAGGGCGGCGACGAGGCCGAGTCGATTTAAAATAGGTTTCATATTTGGTGTGTCCGAATCTGCCAAAAATGTTTGGGAAAGCAAATGCGCTTTAGCCGATCTCCTGGTACAAAACAGCGGCGTAACGAAGGCCGCGCGTGCTGATTCGCAATTCTTCAAATCCAAATCGCTGCATCACGGCTTCGTAAATCGCCAGGCCAGTTAAAATCACGTCGGCGCGCTTGGGCGGCAGGCCGATAATTTTTTTCCGTTCTTCGAGCGAAAGATTCCAAGTGAGATCTACGTGCGCTCGCACCTGCGCGAGTGTGAGGCGCGCTGATTCAATTTGTTCGCGATCGAATTCGCGCAACTGTTTTTCCATACGCGCTAGTATCGTAGTCGTTCCGCCTGTGCCAATAAGTTGAATCCTCGAAGTCCAGCCGTGAATGACTGGCTCAAGTTCGGACGCAATCTCTTTGTCCAAAAAATCTTTCAGCCAATTGCGGCATCGTGCCAAGGCTTCAGCGCCGGGCGGATCGCCGGGTTGGAGTAATTCAAGCAACCGCACCGTTCCCAAACGAAAACTGTTACGAAAATGTTGGTGATGGCCTTCGCCCAAAATAAATTCCGTGCTGCCGCCGCCAACATCGATGATGAGCAAAGGCAGGCTGGCTAATTTTGGGTCGGTGGCGACGCCTTCAAAGACCCAGTCGGCTTCCTGTTCGCCCGAAATAATTTCGGCGCGCAATCCTGAACTCATTTGAATCGCATTTAGCAAATCAGAAGCGTTGAGCGCGTCACGAGCGGCGCTGGTGGCGATGACGCGAATATTGTTTGTGTTAAAAGTTTTTGCCCGCGCGGAAAAATTTTTGACGGCTTCGGCAGTTGCAGAAATCGCGTCGGCTTGCAGCAAATGAGTTTCGTAAAAACCGCGACCGAGCCGCGTTTGTTTGCTCTCTTCGCAAACGGGAATGATTTCAGAATCGGAAATATCTGCGACGAGCAGTTTCACGGAATTCGTTCCCACATCAATGACGGCCCGACGTTGAGGCGAGGAATTCGGCATGGCGATGCGTTTACTTCGTTTCTTTTCGCGCCAGCACCGCTCCGCCTAAAATTCCGGCGTCGTCGCCAACCTTGCTTGCGATAATTTCAATTCCTTTGGCCGTGCCGCTCATCGCATTTTCTTTGGCTGTTTCGACAATGACCGCCATCATTTCATCTTCCAGGGCATCAATGACGCCGCCGCCCAAAACAACGACTTCGGGATTGAGAATATTGATGAAATTCCCGACTGCAATGCCGATGTATTCCGCAGCGTCCTCAACAATTTTTTCCGTAAATTTATCTCCTTTACGAATCGCCTTGCGCAAATCGCCACTGCGCAAATCTTTCAAATCTTCGCCAAGCATTTCGGTCAAAACAGTTTTTTGCCCGTCTTTCACCGCAGCCTGGATCTGGCGAAAAATGGCCGTGCGACTGGCGAGAGCCTCGAAACATCCTTTGTTTCCGCAACCGCATTTAGGCCCGCCCACTTCGAGGACCATGTGGCCGATTTCTCCCGCCGTCCGATTGAAGCCGGAAAACAATTTGCCTTCGATAATGAGTCCGCCGCCAATGCCAGTGCCGACAAAAATTCCGATGACGTTGCGCGGTTTGGCTTTCAACTCGGTTTCGTAAATGCCCAGCGTGCAAATGTTCCCGTCGTTCTCCAAAAAAATTGGGACTTCCAGTTTTTTCTCCAACTCCTTTTTTAACGGAACATCTTCCCATTTCAAATTGGGCGCGAAGATCACCGTGCCGGTTTCGGGGTTGATCGCGCCGGGCGCGCCAATGCCGATGCCGCGAATTTGTTTGAGGTCCAAATCGCATTCGTCCACGACGTCCTGCACGCACCGGGCGATTCGTTCGATGACTTCTTCCTGACCGCGCTCGGATTTCGTGCTGACTTTTGTTTTGCCCAAACACTTGAGGGAAGAATCGAAAACGCCGGCCAGAATTTTCGTTCCGCCGAAATCGACACCGACTAAATATTCAGATTTGGTTGGGTCGGGCATTTTTAGGTTGTAGCGGCGCGTCTGTGACCGCCGCTGAAAATTTTTTAGAAAACTGCGGCGGTCACAGACGCGCCGCTACAATTATTTCCCCGCCATCACGGCTGAAATTTTCTTCCGCAATTCCAAATTGATTTCGTCCACCGAGCGGTGCGCATCGACAATTGTAAATCCGTATGTCGATTGCAGCCGCAAAAATTCTTTTCCGACCAGCGCCTGATATTTGAGAAAACTGTCGAACATGTCGCGCGAAAAACCGAGGTCCATCCCGCTTTCCCAATAATCGAGCGAATGCGTTTTGGAAAAATTTCGTTGCACCAGTTCTTCGGGCGAAACGTTGAGATAAAAGACCGCATCAGGCACGGGAGCGATGCCGTATAAATTTTTCAACCACGCTTGATCCATTCCGCGCACGAGATCGCGCACCATCAACGTGTAAATGTAACGATCCGCCAAAACCATGAAACCCGCTTTTAAACCGGGTAAAATGATATTTTCGAGTTGGTCGGCGAAATCGGTAGCGTAAAACAAACTGAGCGTCGTGTGACTCAAAATGTTTCCGTGTTTCGCCTCTTCGAGTTCGTCGCTGACCAGTGTGGAACGGGACAAACCAATTTGCACCGTAGCGTGGCCGCTGCCTTCCAGCCACTCCACGAGGCGCGCGATTTGCGTCGAGCGACCGGAACCATCTGCGCCTTCGACGACGATGAGTTTACCGGCGAGTTTGTTCAGCGCGACACCGGGAATTCCGTGGCCATAAAAACGACGCGGTTTAGAACGCGGCACCACGATGTGGCGGTCGCCTTTTCCCAGAGGTAAAATGGATTTTCGTTTGGTCATGCTGCGATGGAATTGTGCATCTGAAATTGGGCAAGTTTTAATTTGGCGCGAATCAAATCACGAACGAGAGATTGCTGTTCCTCAACCGGCTGATTGGCGTTGATCACGAGAAATTTGAACTCGGTGCTCATCGCCAGATATTGCTCCAGGATTCGCCCTTGAAAGATTCGAAAACTTTCATACGGGTCACTGGAGAGACGTAAATCCATGCCGGCTTCAAAATATTTCAGCTCCGGCCGTCCATCCAAAATGCGTTGCAACGAAACTTCGAGACTCGCTTTAAAGAAAAAAGTCAGGTCGGGCAGCGCGGCGAAATTGTAAATACCGCGAACCCATTCCGGCGGACAACCGCGCACGGTGTCGCGCGCGAACGCCGTGAAAATATACCGGTCGCAAAGCACGATGTAACCGGCGCGCAGCAAGGGAACGAGCTGGCGTTCGTAGCGGTCGGCGAAATCGGTCGCGTGAATCAGACTGAACGTCGTGGGCGAAAGCAGTTCGCGTTTCTTACCTTTGCTCG
>JBDSLX010000332.1:0-9180 GCA_039916145.1 Verrucomicrobiota bacterium
TATGAAAACAGACACTGTCCAAACCGCTGCACAATGGAAAGACAAAGGAATCAGCTACGCCATCGAACATGGCGGCGCGATTCTTTCGGCCATCTTCATTTTCGTCGCCGGAATAATTATCGCGGGCTGGCTCGCAAAACTAATTTTGCGCGGGTTGGAGCGAAAACAATTGGAGCCACCGGTCAAAATGCTGATTGGCCGGTTCGTCCGCCTTTTGGTCATTATTTTTGCCGCCATCATTGCGCTGGGAACCTGCGGCGTGCAAGTGATGCCGCTCGTCGCTGGGATTGGCGTGGCGGGAATTGGCGTCGGTCTGGCCATGCAAGGAGTCCTGAGCAATCTTGTCGCGGGATTGACGATCATTTTTACCAAACCATTTCGCGTCGGCGAATACATCGAGGTTCACAACGTGCAAGGCCAGGTTTCGCAAATTGAACTTTTTGTCACGACTCTGATTCATCCGGACCGTTCGCGCATCATCGTTCCCAACCGCAAAGTGGTGGGAGAAATTTTGCATAACTACGGAACGATCCGGCAACTCAACCTGGAAATCGGCGTCGCCTACGCCACGGATTTGAACAAAGTGCAGGCAGCCGTGCGCGAAGTGTTGCATGCGAATGTGCGCGTCTTGAAAGACCCGGTTCCGCTGATCGGTGTGAGCAATCTGGCGGACTCCTCCATTGTCGTGTCGGTCAAGCCGTGGACGGCGGTGGCCGATTTCGGGATGGCGCGAGCGGAACTCAACCAGGCGATTATCGAAAAATTCCGCGCGAGCGAGATTTCGATTCCTTTTCCGCAGCGCGAAATTCGTGTGCTCAACAAGAACGAGGCTGCATGAGAGCGAAACTGATTATGAAAACGACCCATTCTTTTTCCCGAAGAAATTTTGCCAAAACCCTCGCGCTGGCGGGTGCCAGTGTCGCATTTTCTGAGAATATTTTCGCGCAGGAAAATCCGTTGAGAGGCAAAATTAAACTCGGCCTCGATAATTTTTCGGTGCGCGCGATGAAGTGGAACGCATCGCAACTGATTGATTATGCGGCTTCGTTGAAAACGGATTCGCTTTTCATCAGCGATTTGGATGCGTTTGAAAGTTTGGAAAATGCGTATCTGGAAAATTTGCGGAAAACAGCGGCGGACAAAGGGCTGCAAATTCATGTCGGCACCTGGAGCATTTGTCCCACATCCAAAGCGTTCCGCAAAAATCACGGCACGGCGGAGGAACATCTTGCGCTCGGAATTCGCGTGGCGAAGGCGCTTGGCTCACCAGTGATTCGAGTTGTTTTGGGAACGGGCGACGACCGCAAAACCGAGGGTGGAATTGAAGCGCGCATCGCGGACACGGTGAAAGTTTGCAAAGCGTGTCGCAATCAAGCCATTGAGGCGGGCGTAAAAATCGCCGTGGAAAATCACGCGGGCGACATGCAATCGTGGGAACTTGTCACCCTCATTGAAGCCGCTGGAAAAAATTTTGTGGGCGCGAACATCGATTCTGGAAATGCGGTTTGGACGATGGAAGATCCGCTGGAAAATCTGGAAACGCTCGCGCCCTACGTGGCGACGACGAGCTTGCGCGACTCCGCTATTTGGGAATCTGAAAATGGCGCGACCGTGCAATGGACAGCGATGGGCGAGGGAACGGTGGATGTGAAAACTTATTTCAAACGTTTCGCCGAACTATGTCCGGGTATTCCGGTTCACGTCGAAACCATCTCTGGTTTCAATCGCGAGATTCCGTTTCTCAAGGACGAGTTCTGGAAAGTGTGGCCGCGCGCGAAGGCGAAGGATTTTGCCAAGTTTCTCGCGCTTGCCAAAAAAGGGAAGCCGCGTGAACCCCACAAATCCTCAACGCCAGAAGCCGAGCAGGAATATCAAAAAGGCGAAATCGAGCGGAGCATCAAATATTGCAAAGAAGTTTTGGGTTTGGGCATAAAAACCTGATTTTTTCGTCAACAGCGCGAATAATTATTTCCCCAGCCAAGAAAAACGCCTGAATTTTTCTCGGCGAGCGCGAACCGGTTCAGGCGGAAGCTGATTTTTCCTGTCTGGCTTCCCACTGGCCAAAAATAGCTTGAGCCTGATTGTCGAAGGCAGGCTGGTCTTCATAATCCCAACGTTGAGAAGTGTTATCCAGGGAACTGTTTCAAAACAAATGATGTTCAAGAGGTCAGTGTGGAAATCTGCAAAGGCCAGCTTTGTCGCAGCCTTTGTACTGCTGGTGTGTGGCGCTGGAGTTCCGGCGGCAAACGTCAATTTGAAAATCACCGCGACGCAACCGGGCGTCTCCGGCGCGGTGTGTGTGCGCGCGATTATTAAAAAGTCGGATGGCTCGTTTGTTCCGGGCGAGTGGGATAACGATTCGGGCTATCCAGTGCTGATGCGTGGAAAAGCGATGGCGCCGAACACGATTATCCAGGTGCCGACGGGCCAGACGGAAATCATAATTGGCAAAGGGCTGGATTACCTGCCGCAAACCATTGTGCGCAATTTCGATGTGCCCGGACAAACCTATACGGTCAATGTGACATTGCAGCCGGTGTTTGATTTGGTGCGCAAAGGCTGGCGCGGTGGCGATGCGCATGTTCATTACAATCACGGCGAAAATCAAATTCGGCGTACGCCGGAAGAAGCGTTCGCGCTGTTGGCGGCGGGGGGAATGAATTTCGCCTCGTTCTGCGAGGAACATTACGGCGCGACGACTTTAACTCGGGCGCAAATGCTCGACGTTTGGAAAAAATATGACAGTTCAGAATGCAAACTTTGGCTTGGGGTCGAGGAACCCAAAAATGCGTGGGGTCATCATGTTGCGATTTTAGATGATCCGTGGGCGATTCGCAGCGACCTTCCGTATCATTGGGGAATCAAGACAGTTCACGAGCAGGGTGGGGTTTCTTATCCAGTCCATCCGCAACGACATTTTCCCGGTCGGTTTTACGACGACCCGAACGCCGGAAGGCAGTGGGCGCTTTATCCCGATAACAATCATTTGAAGTCGTATCCGCTGGATGCGTTGCTCGGTTATCTGGACGGTTGGAGTGGGGTTTCAGACGCGGCCCATGCTCCAGCGACTTTAGATCCATATTTTAAATTGCTCTCGATGGGTTATCGAATCCCCCTTCTGGCCGACTCGGACGTGACCATGGATCGAGTGCGCAACGAAATAAAATCTCCGGGTTGTTGGATGACTTATTACAAAACGGACGGGCCTGCGACGCGCGCATCCATCGCCTCGGCGATGAAAAACGGTCGCGTGTTGAGCACGACCGGGCCGTTGGTGTTTTTTACTATTGACGGCGCAATGTCGGGGGAAACTTTAGCGCCGAATGGTTCGGCGCGAACAGTGCGGATCAAGGCGAGTCACACCTTCAATCCCTGGACGTTTGCCAATTCCACCTTCAACGGAAGCGAAACTTGTAAGATCAGCCAAATCGATTTGTTCCGAAATGGGCAAGTCGTTCAGACCTGGAACCCTAATACGCCCACCGCCGATCTCGAATACACCATCAACGAATCATCGCCCAACAGTTATTATATGGTGCGCGTGCTCGGAAACGAAAACCAATGGATGGCGGCTTATGCGAGTCCAATTTATTTCGACGGTTCCGCCCGTCCTCGACAGCCAGCGGTTTATAAGTCGTTAATCAACGGAAAAGTTTATGACGCGAGCAGCGGGCAAGGGTTGAGCGCGTCAGTTTCGTGTGTGCGTTACGGAACAACGGAGTGGACGATTCAAACGGATGCGCGGGGATTGTTCCGCGCCTATGTTCCGCTCGACGCGGAGTTGGTCGCGAAAGATTCTTCAGGCCGTGAGCTTCGACAAGACATCATGAAACATGAACCCGCCTACGCCTTCTGTCACAACCTCGGCGATAATTTTTCTGAAAATATGGGCGCATCCGTTGATGCCTACAAAAATATTGTTCAAGAGATGACCTGGGAATTTCCGATGGGTTATCAACCGGCCGCTTCCTATGTGAAAGCGTCTTTGCCCGGCAATGCAGCGATGAGTGGTTTCTCCATCAACTCCGCGCCCGCGCCAACCTCGGGCAAAAGAAACACGGAAATCGTCATGCTCATCGTGGACAAGACGAGGGTGAAGATCGGCGACACGGTTAATTACGCTGTCATTTATCGGCAACCGCAGGGACAAACGCCGAGCGAGGAACTGTCAGTCGAATGGAAAGGATGGGACCCAAATTATCCGAGGATCTACACGCGTTTCGGAAAAAATTTTCAATACAACAACGTGGCGGCGGGATTGATCAATCTGGGAGGCGGATTTTATGTGCGGCAAGGTTCCGTCGTCGTGCCGTCATGGGTTGCAAACGCCAGCGAGACCACCGGCGCCATAAAACTTTTCGCCACCGCCCGCGGCAGTTCCGGCAGTGAAGAAGCTATTTTGCTATTGCCCCTTGGCCCCACGAAAAAGGAACTGCTCGTCAGCACAACCTGGGACGGCTTTCCCGCTTCGTGGGGCGAGGCTGGGGTTGGCCCGTGCAGTTTTCACCGTGAACTTTCCATGGAAGTTCGTTACGCAGATTACCGGGCGATGTCGGTAAGCCTGAATTTGAACGGCAGCCCGATTACGCTTCAACCGAGCGCCGACACTGCGCATGTCGCCGATGCGGACGACGCCGTTTTCGACGAAAATTTTTACTACGATGGACAATGCGAACCGCAATATCGCAACATTCCCTTTCGCGATGGCAATCGCGGCCAACCTGCTGCGCCGGATTTCAGTTCCGTGCCGATTCAAACTCCATCGGGCGGCGGAGGTGGAGGGGGAGGGGGCGGCGCAAATACGGCGCTGTTGACGATTCAAATCAATGGCGGCGGCGCGGTCTCGCCCAATTTGAACGGGCAAAATCTGACCGTTGGACGCAATTACAAACTGACGGCCAAACCGCAAGCCGGGCAAATCTTTTCAAATTGGAGTGGCGACCTTTCATCGAGCAACGCGACCCTTACTTTCGCCATGCAAGCCGCCATGAGTGTGCAGGCAAACTTTGTTCCCAACCCGTTTTTGCCCGCCAAAGGAATTTATGCCGGACTTTTTTTGGAGGAGGCTGCCGCGCGTCATGAAAGTTCCGGGTTTTTCACGATCAACCTGACTGAGCGAGGAACCTTTAGCGGACGATTTATTATTGGCGGAAATAAATTTTCGACGCGCGGCCAATTCAATGCAGGAGGCGATGCGACTTTGCAAATGGGTTTTCGAGGAACAAACATCACCGTCGCATTACATCTTGATGTCGCCACCTCCAAATTAAGCGGCCAATTATCGGACGGGATTTGGACCTCCCAATTAACGGGCAATAAAACGGGCTTTGGCTCCACTAATCCAGCGACAGATTTCGCTGGACGTTACACGATGATTTTTCCGGGCAGCGATTCTGAATCAATTCCAGCCGGCGACGGATTTGGCCTCGTGACGATGAACAGCTCCGGAAAGCTGCGGTGGGTGGGAGCGGTGGCTGATGGCAGCACGATCAGCCAGTCGGTTCCCATTTCAGCGTCGGGAGAATGGCCGCTGTTCGTCTCCCTTTATCGCGGCAAAGGATCGTTGCTTGGCTGGGCAAGTTTCACAAACGGCTTAAGCAGCACGATCCATTGGATTCGACCGCCCATGCCGGAACAGAAATTTTATCCAGCCGGTTTCACCAATGTGATTTCCGTTGGGGGTTCTCGCTATAATTCGAGCACGAATCCAATTCTAAATTTTCAGAATGGAATTCTTGGTTTTGCCGGAGGAAATCTCGAAAGTTATGAAACGCCCCTTCAGTTTGGAACCGACAATCGCTTTGCGACAACGAACGGATTATCCATGCGCTTGAACATTTCGGCAGGAAGTTTCAGCGGACGATTTGTTCATCCCGTCACGGGAAAGCCCATTCCGTTTCGCGGGGCGCTTTTGCAAAATCAAAATTCCAGCAGCGGCTTTTTCCTCGGCACAAACCAAAGCGGCTCAGTTCGATTGCGGGCGAGCGAATGACGGTTGCTTGCTCGCAACAACCCTTTGTGCATAATTATCTTTATGAGCGCACAAGAAATCATTGCAGAGTTTAAAGAACTGCCGCCCGCCGAACGCGCGCAAGTCGTGCAGTTTGTGGTTGAAAATAAAACTCCGCTAATCGTCGGCAAAAAAACGACCATCGCCGTAGCAGAAGATGGATTGCCTATCATCCGCGCCAACGGCGGAGTCATCACTTCGCGCCTTGTACAAGAGATTGAAAGCCTCTCTCCGTGACTTGTTTGCTCGATGTCAACATTCTCATGGCGTTGCTCTGGGAAAATCACGAGCACCATTCCAAAGTTCGCGGTTGGTTTAAAAGCGTTACCGATTTCTCCACCTGCCCGGTTTCACAACTCGGCTTTGCGCGCGTCTCTTCCCATCCGCTGCTCGGCTACGGAATGACACCCTAAGACGCTTTCGGTGTGTTGGGCCAGTTCCTTGCCGACCCGCGCCACCGATTTCTCCCGGACGACTTGAGTTGCGCCGAACGCGTGGTGCGAACCGATCTGATGTCCGGCCCGAATCAAATTACCGACCGCTATCTGATTGCGCTGGCGCGGCAACACGGATGCAATCTGGCAACCCTGGATGAACCGCTCGCGAAATCTTTTGTCAGCAAAGCGAACCTCGGTCAGTTGATCCGCTGAACAACGCAGGAGATTTGCGAGCCGCTTTTTATGTGGAGGGCGAAACCATTTGGTCGGCAGCGTGCCGTTTAAGTTCGTGGTGAAGATTGACCCGAAAGAAGTTCCGTGAGCGGACCGCGCCAAAGTTCTATTTATCGAACAAGCTGCCGGAATCACAGCGTAGCGCGTTCTGCAATCGCATGGCGGTTGTGACCAGTAAATTCATTTCGCCCGCTTCGATGCTCTGCAAAGTGCGAATGTTCAAATCAGCTTTTTCAGCGAGCTTTTCCTGCGTCAATCCTTTGGCGACACGTTCGCGGCGCACATTCGCGCCAAAATTTTTCAATTGATTTGCAATCTCTCGCTTTGAAGGCACGGCGCATTGCACCGGGTTTAAGCACGGACGAGAACGGGGTATTAACCCGTAAATAAAGAATTGCTTCGGCCAGCGGTAATGCCATGCTTCGGCACTCAAAGCATGAAAAACCTACTCATCTTTTTTGGCGCGTTGGTTTCGTTCTCACTCCAAGCGCAGACTTACGACACAAATAATGTCGTCGTCCAAACTTTCGCCGGTTCGGGTTTCTCTGGCTACGTTGACGGTGTTGGCCAGCAAACGATGTTCAACAATCCGAACGCAATTGTTGCAGACTCGCATGGCAACTTGTTCGTTTGGGATCACGCAAACAGGAGGATAAGGCGAATTGCGCCGGATGGAACTGTTACGACTTTCGCAGGCGGAGGAAATCAAACAACCGGCGTAGGGACGAACGTAAATCTCGACATAACTAACTATGGTGTAGCAATGACCGTTGACCGAAACGATACAATTTGGCTTGTTCCATTTGAATTTGCTGCGCTTTACAAAGTGACCAGTGGAGCGGTAATTACATCCAGCGGTCTTCCCGGCGTGACATATTCGTATGGCATCTGTGCTGACTCTTTGGGAAACCTCTACATCTCGTCGTCCTACGTCCACAAGATTTTCCGTTATACAACAAACGGAATTTTAAGCGTCTTTGCCGGTTCAGGTAACAACGGCTACGCGGACGGCAGTGGCATTTTCACTGCATTCAGTATTCCAAAAGCACTAGCTATTGACCCCGCCGACAATATTTACGTGTGGGATTCGGGAAATCATTTGGTTCGTCGCATCGACCAAAATAATAATGTCACAACATACGCTGGCAAATATGGAAATTCTTCCGTTGAACCCAACTTAGACGGAGTCGGCACAAATGCTGTGTTGAACGCGATTTCTCAAATGTGTTTCGACAATTCGGGAAATCTGTTGCTCGCCTGTGGCCTTTCCATCCGAAAAATATCCCCGAGCACGAACGTCGTGACACTGGCGGGAAGCTTCTCACAAAGTGACTACGCGAACGGCGCGGGCAATCTCGCCCGCTTTGCTGGAAGCAGCTACGGTTTGGGAGTGTGTTTTTCGGGCGGCATGATTTACGTCGCGGATTCGAGCAACCAGCGAATCCGCAGTATTACGAACAATCCAAGTGCCGAACCCGTTCAGCCAGCCAACTTGCAACTGAACACTTATACGGGTTTGCAAATCACCGGCACAGTCGGAAGGACGTATCAAGTTCAGGCGTCACCAGACATGACCAACTGGACAACGCGCGCGACACTGCTTCTCAATTCAAGTCCGTATCTCTGGATTGACCAAAATCCCGTGAGCGCGAACAAATTCTACCGCGCATTGCTGTTGCCGTAAGATCGCGGGCGAACCAAGCGTGAACAAGCTTTGCTGAATTAGCGGAAATTTCTCTCCTATGAACTCCATCATTGCGAGGGTACGTGTTCCCGAATTCATCGCGAAGTTTTTAGGCTGGGCTTTGGACGTTCCCCGAGTGCTCAATAGCACGCCTCTTATACCTCACCTGTCTTATCGCGGGCATGATCGGGACGATTGGAAATTGCTGCCGAAGCTTTGCCGAGACAGAAAGAACCTGTCCGTTCAAGTTCTGAAGCAGGACGAGAGTGATGTGATTCGAGAATATAGAAGCCGCTTCCGTCTCCACGATTGGACAGTCACGGAGATCATGGCTTACGCGCAACACCACGGAGCTCCTACGCGGCTTCTTGATTGGTCGCGAAACCCTTTCATTGGCTTATGGTTTGCGGTTTCCAATTCAGATTGTGATAAGTCAGCAGGCACCGTTTACCAGTTGAGTCTTCGTTCTCATTCCAATGTTATTACCCTCATGACGGAGCCTCCCTCGAAGTGGGTCGCTGGCGAGGATTTTGAGTCCCAGGGCGGGCACCCGGTGCATGTGTTTTCAAGCCCTCCGCGTGTGGAGCGCGCGGAACGCCAGAGCAGCGTATTCTCACTCGCCAACTTTCGTGGTGACTATGCGATTACTCCGTTAGAGGAAAGCCTGAAGTCCGAGAAGTCGCAGCCGCTGCGGAAATTCCTCGTCCCTGCAGAACTCAAGTCAGAATTGCGTTGTCTTCTTTCAGAGTTGGGTCTTGATGCCTTCAGCATCTACGGTGGTCCGGATGCACTAGGGAAGTCAATGGTGGCCCGCC
>JBDSLX010000333.1:0-11425 GCA_039916145.1 Verrucomicrobiota bacterium
CTCAATACCGAGCAGCCGTTCTAATCCGGGAAAGACAATCCACGGACTGCAAAAAATTACAGCCAGCCCCGAGAGGACGATAAACCAGCTAATTATTTTTCGCGTTCTCATTGCACCTAATAAATCAACTGAAACTCCGGCAACATCGTCATGGCCCAGAGAAAATCTTCCACGCCTTCTTTTTTGACCGGTTTGCCCAATAGTTCTTCAGAGTTTTTTAACTCCATCGAACTTGGTTTTCGTCCGAGCGCTTGTTCAAAAAGCTGTTGAACCAGTTCGCGGCCAGCGACTTTTCCTGCAGCGAGATTTTTTGCGCCGCGATTTAAAATATCGGCGAGCGTTTCGCCGTTGGTCATTTCCAACGCTTGCAACGTGGTGGCTTCGACCGGGCGCGTCGTCACAACTTGTTCGCGATTTGGACGACCGAGCGCGACCATCAACGGGTCTGCCGCCACGAGAGACGCACGAATGGTTCCCGTTTTATTTTCCGGCAACTGACTGAAAACCACTTTCTTCGACAAACGCCACGGCAACATCGTCATCGCGCCGAGATCTACCGCGTTGCTCCAATTTGCGCTTTGGAAATTTGGTTTTTCCCAGCCAGCAATTTTCTCTTCACTCGCCGTCCATGATTTATCGCTGATAATTTCCGTCGTCTTTTCCGCGCCCTTTGCTCCGGCGCGAACTCGTAAATAAAACAATAAGCCCGCCGGATTTTCGGTTCCGGCAATCGCGGTTTCCGGTGTGGGAATCCCGTTCGCTGGTAAATTATTGATGCCTTCGATGGCGATTAAATTTTCTCCGGGCTTCAACAATTTGCTGATGTCGAACAATTCGGGGTGCGTGTAATCTTTTCCTTCACCCACTTTTTGGCCATTCACAAAAAGCGTGAAAGAATTATCAACGGTCGTGATGGCGGTCGCTTCGGTGATTGGCCCGGTCACGTTGATCGTCTTGCGAAAATAAACAAAGCCCGCTTTGCCTTTGGTGTCCGCGTCTTTGCTGCTCCAAATCCATTGGGGCAAAGTTATTTTTTCTTCTTTGGTTGGCGCGGCTTCAACATCCGCATCGGCATTGGCATAACCAATTCCGCTCAACGAAGTAAGCGCATCGCGAAATTGTTCGGCGGAAAGTCGGCGCACCGATGGGCCGCGGAAAACGTAATTTTTGGAAGTTTCGCCGATGTTCACGGCAGGAAGTTGATAAGCGCGCGAAGTGACAATCTGCGAAATGAGATGTTTCACATCGTATTTGTGCGCGACAAAATCTTCGGCGAGCCAATCGAGTAAATCAGAATCCCACGCGGTTTGCTCCATGTCATCGACGGGAACGAAAGGAACACCCATAAATTTTCCCCAAAGCCGATTTACGAAAGTGCGGGAGAGGCGTCCGTTTTGCGGACTGGTGACGCAATCGGCCAATTGCTTGAGGCGAGTTGGTTTGTCGGCGCTGGCGTCAATTTTTCCGAACTCAGGATAGAGAAATTTCGTCGCGGCTTTTTTTCCGATTGGTTTGTCGCATTGGAAAAGTTCCATCTGTTGGTCGGAGTAAATGTTGGCCAGCGCGTAAGCATCGGCGAGTTGCCAGTCGTTGATAAAACTGTCGTGGCACGAAGCGCACTTCATATTCACGCCCATGAAAACCTGCGAGATACTTTGTGCCGCCTGCATTTGCGGAACCTGCGAAGCATTCACGACGCCGCGCCAAACAATTCCTTTGGTGAAACCTTCGGATTCGGATGTCGGATTAACCAGCTGTGCAACAAATTGGTCGTAAGGCATATTCATCGCGAGCGCGGAGAAAAGCCATTTCGTGATTTGTTTGCGTCCGCCGTCGATGTAACCCGTGCCTTTGTAATCGTTGCGCAGCATGTCGTTCCAAAACGTGAGCCAATGTTCGGCATAGCTTTGATTTTCGTTGAGCAATCGTTGGACGAGTTGTTCGCGTTTGTCGCGGCTGCGGTCGGCAATAAATTTTTCCAAATCATCTGTCGGAGGAAGCAAGCCGATGATGTCCAAATAAACTCGCCGCGCAAAAACGCGGTCAGTCACCGCTTCCGGCCATTTGATTTTATTGGTTTTGAAATAAACATCGACGACGCCATCAATCGGGTTGGAAAACTTTTTGTTCGCAGAAATTTCCGGCAAACGCGGCTTCAGATTTTTTGCGTCAATTTTTCCAAGCCAAACGCCTTTGTCCCATTTTGCTCCTTGGTCGATCCAAGCGCGTATCAAACCGATTTGGTCCGGTTTCAACTTCGAACCTTTTTTCGGCATGACCGAATCAGGATCGAATCCCATCACCAACTCGATGAGCAAGCTTTCCGCGCTTTTGCCGACAATAATCGCAGGGCCGGTGTCTCCCCCTTTCAAAAATGTCTCGCGATCATCGATTCTAAATCCGCCTTTGTCTTTACCGTGTCCGTGGCATTTCGTGCAGCTCGTTTCAAGAATCGGTTTGATCTCTTGGCCGAAATTGATTTCGTGCGAAGCAGGCAACGGCAACTGTTTGACCTGCTCAGGCATAATTGCGGCAAAGCTCACAACGTGATTCGCTAAAATCAAAACAGACAAAAATTTTGCCGCGCAAGAGGTCATCAGAGTTCTGCTAAATTACATTTGCGCTGACGAAAAAGCAGGAAATTTTTTCAATTCGATTTCTCGAGGCAGCGCGACAAGAAAACGAGCTGAGGCCGAAGCTTGACCCGCGCACGGAGATTGGGCATAAGACAAACCCTCAATTACCAATGTTGAAATTCCTGTCCATTTTATTTTGCGCGACGTTGCTCGCGCCTGATCTTTTTGCGGAACAGGAATTTGTCACGCGCTTTAGTCTCTCAAAGCAATTCGTGGTTTATGGCCCCAAAGCGGTGCCAGCCAGGCGTTTTCAGAGCCAGCGTGTTCCGCTGGATGCTGGGATGGTGGCGGTTTCCTGCGAGCGAATCAAACAAGCGGTGATCGCTGAGTTGGAGGGGACAGAGCGTCAAAAATTAAATTTCTCGAATCAAGGCGAGGGAAAAATTTATGCCGTTTTGCATCCGAAAGTTGGCCAGCCGGTTATTATTACGCCAATTCCAACTTCGGAGAATCTTAATTATCGGATTGATTTACCCAATCAGATTGAAGCGGCTCGGCTCATTGAGGTGATCACCGAAACGGTGCTGCTCGAAATGGTGAACCGGCGTTCCACCGATCAATTTACCCAGATTCCGCGCTGGTTGATGCAAGGAATGGCGGCGCAGGTGCAATCGGCTGCTCCGGAAACTTTGGTTCTGGAACAACATCTGCCCATGACACGGGTGAAGTTGCGACCGGATCCAATTGCGGAAATTCGTAAGACTTTAAAGAATTCATCGCCGCTGACTTTTGATGAATTAAGTTGGCCGGAAATTTTGTCGCCGGAAAAAGCGGCGCGTTATCGCGAGTGTTCCCACCTTTTGGTTCATGAGTTGTTGCATTTGAAAAATGGCCGGGCTTGTCTGCGGAAAATGCTTGAAGTGCTTCCGAATCATCCGAGTTGGCAGGTCGCGTTCATGCGCGGATTTGAATCTCATTTCCGACAACTGGTTGAGGTGGAGAAATGGTGGGAGCTTACGCTCGTCAATCTGACGGGACGCGATCCAAATCAAGTTTTGTCGCACGAACAATCGATCGAGCGAATTGACGCGGCCCTGAATGTGCCGGTGCAGGTCTTCCATGATTTCGGTGCGCTGCCGGATCAAAGCAATCTCACTTTGCAGGAGATTGTTTCAAACTGGGAACCCGCTCGGCAAACGCAAGCATTGTTGAAAGTTGTCAGTCAACTTCGCGTCCTCCGCCTGCGAGTCCAACCGGAAATTGTTGCGCTCGTCGATGATTATCGGACGGTCTTGGAAAATTATTTACAGAACCAAGAAAAGGGACTTCTCAAACGAGTCTTCACTCGAAGTGATCTCGCTGAATTGACGCAATCAATCTGCCGGCGGCTCAATGTCTTGGACCAAAAGCGGACGGCCCTGCGAAATAAACCCATCCCTAAGCCCAGCACACGCGATGAAGCGATTCTCAGTGCGCTTGAAATTGTTTCAGAACGTTCCGTTGGCTCTCCGACCAAACAGTAAATGGCAGTCACGGCTAAGGTTTTCGCCCATTCTTCGAGTAGCATTGACCTCCGTTGACAAAATAATTTGCTGCCGGGATTTTCCTTAGAGAGAAAAGTTTTCAAATTCAACAAAGAGGAGGTAGTTATGTTTAGAACTAAATGGGTCAAATTATTTATCGTCATGCCGTTCGTTTTTGCGCTGGCTGCTTGTGAAAATATGCCGGGCAACCGACCACAGCAAGGCGCTGTGATCGGAGGAGCGGCGGGTGCCGCAGCGGGCGCGGCAATTGCCAAAGAAAATCGGTTGCTGGGCGCTCTAATCGGCGGCGCTCTTGGTGCCGGAGGCGGTTATGTGATAGGCGCGAAGACGGACAAGGTCAGCAGCAATGACCGGGAATCTGCGACGCAGGCCACCCGCAAATCAAAAGAAAATCCGGCGACCGCGGAAGATGCGCGCAAGGCAATGACGGCGGACTTGAATCTGGATGGATTCGTCACGCTGGACGAGGTCGTCGCGATGAAGGAAGCCGGTTATTCCGACGAGAAAATTCTGGAGCGCATGAGTGCAACGGACCAGGTTTTCGAACTGACATCCGAGCAGGAGCAATACCTTCTTGATCACGGCGTGAGCCGAAATGTGGTGGTTCAAATGGCGCAGATTAACCAGAACAGGCGCGACGCGTTGTTGAACAACCGCAGGGATGTGATTAGCGAACCGTCCCGACGTTGACTCAAATTCAACTCTTCAAACACGGCGCAGACTTCTGACGAGGTCGGCGCTTTTTTATTCTTCGTGGAAATTTATTTTGGCAATCATGCTATCCGCTCGACTTAAATCAGGATTTCAGAAAATAATTTCTGAACACATGAAACGCAGAAATTTTTTGCAAATAATCTGCGCGACGGGCGCGCTTGTCGGAGGGCCGGTTTTATTTCTCCCGCGCTCTGCTCGCGCCGCGCAAGAGCGGGCCATCACGCAACTCGGCAGGAACGAACTTTCCGCCGATCTAATTATTGCAGGCGGCGGAGTCGGTGGTTGTGCCGCAGCATTATCGGCGTTGCGAAAAAATCTTCGTGTCATAATGACCGAAGAAACCGATTGGATTGGCGGCCAAATCACGCAGCAGGGAGTTCCGCCGGACGAGCATCGTTGGATCGAATCTTTCGGCGGAACGCGCGCCTATCGGGAATTCCGGAATGCGATTCGTGAATATTATCGGCAAAATTATCCACTGACAGAAGCAGCGCGTGCTCGTTGGAATCTTAATCCCGGCGATGGCGGGGTTTCCAAAATTTGTCACGAGCCGCGTGTCGCGCTCGCGGTCCTGCACAATCTTTTCGCGCCGTATCTCAGTTCGCGCCAACTGATTTTGTTGCTCGAACAGAGAGCCGTTTCGGCAGAAGTAAAAGGCGACAAAGTCAGCGCGCTGAAAGTTCGCAACTTGCGTAGTGGAAATGAAATTTCCTTGGCCGCGCCTTATTTTATCGACGCCACCGAACTCGGCGATCTTTTGCCGCTGACGAAAACAGAATTCGTGACCGGCGCGGAATCGCAGAAAGACACCGGCGAACTTCACGCGCCCGCAAAAGCCGCTCCGGAAAATCAGCAGGCTTTCACGATGTGTTTCGCGATGGATTATTTGGCGGGAGAAAATCACCTCATCGAAAAGCCGCGCGAATATGATTTCTGGCGCGATTACGTTCCGCAACTGACGCCCGCGTGGCCGGGAAAACTTTTGAGTTTTACTTACAGCAATCCGCACAGTCTGGAACCACGTACCCTCGGATTGAATCCCGATGGCGAAAAGGCCGGAGGCGCGGGAAATTGGTGGACGTATCGCCGTCTCGCCAACAAACAAAATTTTCTGCCGGGAACTTATTCGGGGGACATCAGCCTCGTGAACTGGCCGCAGAATGATTACTTGCTTGGGCCGCTCATCGGCGTGAGCGAAGCCGAAGCAGCAAAACATATTGAGCGCGCCAAACAACTCAGCCTGTCATTTTTTTATTGGATGCAAACCGAGGCGCCGCGTGCCGAAGGCAAAAACGGTTTCCCCGGTTTGCGTCTGCGCGGCGACATTCTTGGAACCGAAGACGGCATGGCAAAATATCCCTACATCCGCGAAGCACGCCGCATCAAAGCCATCTTCACAGTTTTGGAGCAACACGTCGGCGCAGGCGCTCGCGCCAAATTTTCTGGAAAAAATGAAAAAGAAGTTATCGCCGAAACTTTTCCCGATTCCGTTGGTCTCGGCAGTTACAACATTGACCTTCATCCGAGCACCGGGGGGGATAATTACATTGATGTTCCGTCCTTGCCGTTTCAAATTCCCCTCGGCGCGCTTTTGCCGCAACGCGTGGAAAATTTAATTCCGGTCGCGAAAAACATCGGCACCACTCATATCACGAATGGCTGTTACCGATTACACCCCGTCGAATGGAATATTGGCGAATCCGCTGGCGCGCTCGTCGCTTATGCTTTGGAGAAAAAAATCAAACCCCACGCTGTCCGTGAAAATAAAACACGCCTCGCTGATTTTCAGAATCGGCTTCGCGCGCAGGGAGTAGAAACCGATTGGCCCAAAGGACAGTTTTAATTTGGCCAAAAAATAAATCCCAAAGTTGCCTTTGGGATTTATCTCGGTTAGTTACAAAATCCAATTACGGATTCTGTGATTTGGGACTGTCTGGCGTTGTCGCATCCGTTTTGTTGGAATCATCCAATTCTTTGTTTTTATACTGGGGTGCTACGCTGGAATCATCCTTTTGTTCTGATTTTTGCGCACCGGAGGGTTCTTCCACTGCCGCCCCGGCCGCGCCTTCCCGCGCGAATTTTTGCACCAGGGTCGAATGTTCCTGCAATGTCGGCAACGCGGTTTTAGCAAAGTCGCGGATTTCCATGTCGTCATTGTTTGCCGAAGCCGCTTGTTTGAACTTGGCAATGCTCTTTTTATGTCCCTGCGCCATGTGAGATGCAAAAGCTTTGTCGAACTCCGCTCCGGACAAGCTGGAAAGATGGTCGATCATCGTCTGATGTTTGGAATCAATTTCAGTGGGGAGCGTAATTCCTTTTTTCGAGGCCAACTCTTTGACTTGATCATTCAATTTTGAATGGTCCGTGACCAAACGTTGCGCGACCTCTTTCAATGCTGGGTCTTGCGCCTTGGTCGTGCCGACTTGCGCCATGTTCACTTCGGCGACGCCATTTTGCGCAACTTCCTTGAGGAATTTTTCCTTGTCCCACGTTGCCGCACTCGCTCCAGCAGCCTCAGTGACACCGGGTGCCGCCGGTGGCTGAACCTGAGTGTCCTGGCCATTTGGACTTTGCGCGGCCGGTTGATTTTCTTCAGCGAATGCCGTGTGGATTCCAACCACAAGGCTGGCCGCGGCAATAACTCCAATTAATTTTCTTTTTTTCATAATAATTTCGGGTTGCTTGTTTATCTGTGAGGCAATGGCACAAGCCGACTGCCTTCTCCTTTAGGTCAACAACCTAAAAGCTGAACGCCGCCTTTCAATGCGGGTAAAACACGATTCATTGATGAGTTAATCCGGCGAAAGCGCGTCCAGAATTTTCCTTCAAAATTTCACCAAAGCTTTTGCCAAGTTGAATTTGTTACGGCAACTTGCCGTCGTCGGTGGAAAAAGTTCTGTTGCGCCGACCATTATTCCAAGATGAAAAGGCCATTACATTGAACATGGATCATTCTTATTTATTCCTGGTCACATTAATGGCGGCGGCGGTGATTTTCGCGCTCGCTCCACTTGGTCTGGCCTGGCTTTGGGCGAAAAAGTTTTCGCCGCGCAAACCGGGCAAAGATAAAAACGCCATTTACGAATGTGGCCTCGAATCCAAACCCACTGAATGGATTCAGTTCAAATCGCAATATTATCTCTACGGAATTATTTTTCTGATCTTCGATGTAGAAACGATTTTTCTCTTACCCTTCGCCGTTGCATTCAAAGGACTTTCGATGGGCGGTTTCGTGGCGATCATGATTTTTCTTTTGTTACTGGTGGAAGGTTTGGCCTGGGCGTGGGCCAAAGGAGTTTTGACGTGGAAGTGAACAAGGCCAAAACAATAGATTATTGGATATGTGGATTGATGGATAAAATGGATTTTTGGATTCCGTCCATCCAATCATCCACCAATCCAACAATCCGTTTCCCCAATCCCGCTTTCTGATGATTGACGAAGGACTCAAAAGCGAACTAAGCAAACAAGGCGTTTTTACCACGTCCTTGAACGAGCTTTACAACTGGGGCCGGAAAAATTCCGTCTGGCCGCTGCAATTCGGCCTCGCCTGTTGCGCGATTGAAATGATCGCGGCTTCAATGGCTCGCTTCGATATCGCACGGTTCGGCGCGGAAGTTTTTCGTCCATCGCCGCGTCAGGCCGATTTGATGATCGTCGCGGGAACCGTCACCAAAAAAATGGCGCCGCAAGTGGTTCGTCTCTACAACCAGATGCCCGAACCGAAATACGTCATTGCGATGGGCGCGTGCGCGATTTCCGGTGGGCCTTTCAAACAAGGCTACAACGTGCTCAAGGGAATTGATCGTTACATTCCGGTCGATGTTCATATTCCCGGCTGTCCACCGCGACCCGAAGCATTGCTTCACGCGTTGATGACGTTGCAGAAAAAAATTGAAGCGCAAACTTTGACCGGCCCAAACAGACCGCGTCATCTTGATCCCGATGCGCCGAGCGAATTTCCCGTTCCAGAATTTGGCGCGCACGATCTGGAGCCGTCAAAAAATCCAGAAGTCTGGCAAGAGCCAAAGCCTCCGCGAGAATAGTTGTATGGCTACAACAACCAACCAACCGAGCCAAATCCTGTTCCAATGGAAATTTTGGACAGCAGTGTTCGTCGTTCTCTTGTTATGGATTATACCATTGGTTCGATGTTTGCGTTACGTCAAAACCGCTCTGGAAAATTACACCGGCGCTATCCATGACCAAAACGATTTGGAATATGGCTACGAGTTGCTGTTTGCGTATTTCCTGTGTTTCACGCTGTCGAGCGGGATGGTTTATTTTGCGTTTCGATTTCAAAGAGTGTCTTTGTGGCTCTGCTTGGGAATTCCTTTGTTTGCGGTTGTTGATGTAATTCGCATAAAGCCGGAAGAAGTGGTTGTCTTGATTCCGTCAATGAATCCGTTTCGACCAATTCGATGGAACCTTCTGGCTCTGGCGATTGCTGGACTCATTATTTGGTTGCCTCGCTATTTCCATGGAATCGCTCGAAGAAATTAAAAGTCGAATTGAGGCGACCATTTCGGGCGCGCGTTTGGAAATTATTCCAAATGGCAGTGCGGCGAATCAACCTTCGTTGCTCGTTGATAATGAACACGCCTTCGCCATTGCGAAATTTCTGCGTGACGATTCACAACTCCAATTTAATTATGCTTCAAATGTCACGGGCATTGATTGGCTCGACAAAGTCACCAAGGAAAAAGTGAAGGTGAAAAAAATCGCCGATGGCGTGGAGCAGGAAGTTGAAGAAACCATCGAAAAGAAAACGCCCGGTTATCTCGAAGCCGTTTATCATCTTTATTCAATGGCGCTGAAACATGGCCCGCTGATTCTGCGTCTGCGCACCGAAAATCGTTCTGACAAAAATCACCTACCCTCGCTCACTCCGATCTGGCGTGGCTGCGAATTTCAAGAGCGCGAGATTTTTGATCTCTACGGAATTGTTTTCGACGGCCATCCCGATTTGCGCCGCATCCTGATGTGGGACGAATTTCAAGATCATCCGATGCGCAAAGATTACGTTGATCCCGACGATTACGAATACGAACCGACGCCGCACGACGAAATTTTGGAAAAAGCAAAACGACATTATCCGCAAACTGAGGAGACGAAATCGTGAGCGACGATTCTTTTAAAGAACCAGCCGCGAGCTACGAGGTTGAGCCGAAACGCAGCGAATTCGCGCCGCTGATCGACGAGCTTTATCGCGAGCGCGTTTTGCGCGCACGTAGCGCATCACCCGAAAATAAAATTCTGGCGGGACAGCCGCTCTTTGAATCGGCGTGTGAAATCACGTTGCTCGGCATTCGCCACGATTTTCCCGAATACACCGAAGAACAATGTCGGCAAGTTCTCCGCGACCGCCTCGCGATGCGCCGCAAACATGAAAGAAAACATGACAGTCACTGACGTGATGCTTCGAGTCGTTGACGCCCTGGACCGCGCCAAAATTCCGCACATGCTCGTCGGCTCATTCTCCAGCAATTTGCACGGCATTCCGCGTGCAACCGAAGATGTCGATTTCGTTATTGAGTTGAATGCCCCGTTGAACGCGGAGTTTGGCCGGATTCTAGGCGAGGATTTCGAGCCGGAGCTACAACTGAGCTTTGAGACCAACACCGGAACGCAGCGACAGGAATTTCGCGTCAAAGGAACCGAGTTCAAAGCTGAGTTGTTCCGCTTGTCTGACGATCCGTTTGATCAACAACGTTTTCAGCGCAAGCAATTGTACGAGGCGGGCGGCCGCAAATTATATTTTCCCACTGCCGAAGATGTCATTGTGATGAAACTGCGTTGGGCACGTGATAAAGACAAAGCGGACGTTCATTCAGTGATGTCGGTCAAGCGCGGAAAATTGGACTGGAACTACATTGATACGTGGTGTCGCAAACATGGCACTTTCGCTTTGATGGAAAAAATTCGCCGTTCGATTCCTGAAATTTGAAATCATGTCGCCCACCGCAACAACTCAATCGCGAAATTTTGAATTGCTGCCCAAGCAAAGCGTAAACGGCGAAATCGACGGCACCGTCCTCGAAGTCGCGATGGGTCCGCATCATCCGTCCACCCACGGTGTTTTTCGCATGGACGTTTCGCTCGACGGCGAAACCGTCGTAAGACTCAAACCCGTTTTCGGCTATCTCCATCGCAATCACGAAAAAATTGCCGAGAACACGAGCTATCTCGGCTCCGTTCCTTACACCGACCGGCTCGATTATCTCTGTTCGATGACGAACAACTGGGCTTACGCGCTTTCCGTCGAGCGATTGGCTGGACTGCAAGTCCCCGAACGCGCCGAATACATCCGCGTCATCACTGCTGAACTCACGCGCCTGGTCAATCATTGCAGCCTCATTGGTTTTCTCATGCAAGACATGGGCGCGATGGGCACGCCGCTCATGTATGCCTTTCGCGAGCGCGAAAAAATCCTCGACCTCTTCGAATCGCTCAGCGGTTCACGCATGATGTGCAATTACATGCGCTTCGGCGGTTGTCGTTGTGAATTGCCCAACGGCTGGATTGAACAAGCGAAACAAGTCGTCGCGAGTTTTCCAGAATTTCTCGATGAATTTGAAGCGTTGCTCAGCG
>JBDSLX010000334.1:0-5490 GCA_039916145.1 Verrucomicrobiota bacterium
CGTCCACCGACAATTGGTTCAGGCCAACGACATTAAAAATCGGTCCCGATGGCGCGCTCTACATCGCCGATATGTATCGGCTTATTTTGGAACACCCGGAATATTTTCCGGCAGAATTAAAAAATCGCCCCGATATTCGCGTCGGTGATGACAAAGGGAGAATTTACCGCGTCTATCCAGAGAACGCGCCGCTTCGGAAAATTCCAAGACTGGATAAATTAAACACGCCTGAACTGATCGCCGCGCTGGATTCTCCCAATGGCTGGCAGCGCGATACCATTCAACGTCTTCTGGTGCAGTCTCGCGACAAAGCAGCCATCACGCCGCTCCAACAAATCCTCTCGCACAGCGAAAATCCGAAAGCGCGATTGCAAGCCCTCTCCATTCTTTCCGGCCTCGATGCTCTGACCGAAAAAGATTTGTTGACCGCGCTGAACGATTCGCACTTCGCCGCGCGCCGACTTGCGATTCAATTTGCCGAATCCTTTTTTGGAAAATCGCCTGAACTCGACGCGAAAGTAATGACGATGGTGGACGACGGCGACATTCGCGTTCGTTACCAACTCGCGTTCAGTCTGGGTGAGTCGAGCGACGCCGCCGCCGCGCGCGCGTTGTCGAAACTCGCGCTGAAAGACTGGACGAATTCGCCGATGCAAATTGCGGTGATGAGTTCCGCAACCCATCACGTTGATGAAATGCTGCGCTCGGTTTTCGCGAACAGCAAAACCACGACGCCTTCTCCTAAATTGATCGAGCAACTCGTTTTTCTGGCGACCGCGCTTTCTCACGATGGAATTTTGGCCGAAACAATTTCGCACCTCGGAACGCCCGTGAATGGAACTCGGTTATCTCAATGGCAAATTTGGGGAACGCTCGGATTTCTCGATGCGTTGGATCACAGAAAACTTTCGCTCGCGCAATTTCAAGAGCAGGCCGATTTCAAGTTGAAAAGTTCCATCGCGCAACTTGACGCCATTTTTGTTCAGGCGCGTGAAACTGCGGATAACTCCAGCGCAGCCGAAGGGGATCGATTGTTGGCGGTGCGTTTGTTGGGGTGTAGGACGAACGAAAACGATCTCGAACATCTTGGCAAATTGCTCGGCCCGCAAAACTCGCCGGCGCTTCAGCATGCGGCATTGCAATCAATCGTAATTGGAGGACGCGAGGGAGCTGTCGAAATTTTAATGGCGAATTGGAAAACTTGCGCCCTCAGTTTGCGTCAGGAAATTCTCAACTCTCTGCTGGGCCGGTCGGAATGGAGCGAGTCGCTGCTCACCGGGATTGAGACGGGCACAATTGCGACCGGCGACATTTCCATTGCGCAACGGCAAAAATTATTGAGTCATTCAAAAGCGGAAATTCACAAGCGCGCCGAAAAGATTTTCGCCGTCGTGAACAGCGATCGCGCGAAGATTATTGAAAACTACAAATCGGTTGCTGAACTTCGCGGCAATGTCGCCAAAGGCCATGCGCTCTTTCTGCAAACCTGCGCGACGTGCCATCAACTAAACGGCGAGGGCAGCCACGTAGGACCGGATCTCGGGACGATGGCCGACAAGTCTGTGCAATCCCTACTTGTCGGGATTCTCGACCCGAACCAAGCGGTGGATCCAGCGTTTGCCGCTTCTACTATCATAACGAAAGACGACCGCGAGTTGAGTGGTGTAATTGCATCCGAAACCTCAACGAGTATTTCACTAAAAATTCCGGGTGGTTCGGAAGAACTGATCCTGCGAAACAACATAAAGGAATCAAATCATCTCTCACATTCGCTTATGCCGGAAGGTTTTGAAACTGCACTGAAGCCGCAGGAGATGGCCGACTTGATTTCCTACATTCTCAACACGCACCTCAAGCCGTAACCATCCATTCGAAATTCAAACGCGGAAAATGTATCGGGGGATTTTTTTGAAATAGAGTATGCAGTTCTGTAGGGAATCGAACTTTTGGCTCGATTCTTCAAAACACCAAGAAAACTACAATGACTGGAGGGCCGTCTGTTATGCCTTTGTTTATGCATCTTGGTGCCGTGAACAGCTCGAATTATGGAGAAACTATTGATTTCAAGGCGTTTTATGAACTTGGAGCGGGTGAAGGGAATCGAACCCTCGTCTCAGCCTTGGGAAGGCCACATTCTACCATTGAACCACACCCGCTTTTGCGCGATGGATTTGTAACAGCGAAATTTCTCCATCGCAAGCAATTGCTCGGCACTTCACATCCCCATGATCTGATAACCGCAATCGACGTAAAGCACTTGACCTGTAATCGCCGCCGCACCATCGCTTGCCAGAAATGTTCCAGTTGCGCCGAGTTCTTCGGGCAAAACATTTCGTTTCAGCGGCGAGTGTGCTTCGTAATGTTTCAACATTTCCATGAAACCGGAAATGCCGCGCGCCGCCAATGTGTTCACCGGCCCGGCGCTGATGCAATTGACGCGGATTTTTTTTGGGCCCAAATCGTAGGCAAGATAGCGCGTGCTGCATTCCAGTGACGCCTTTGCCACGCCCATCACGTTGTAATGTGGAACGACCTTTTCCGCGCCGTAATAAGTCATGGCAACAACGCTTCCACCTTCGGTCATCAATGGCGCAGCGGCGCGAGTCAATGCGACTAACGAATATGCACTCACGTCATGTGCGACACGAAACGCTTCGCGGCTCGTATTTACGAATTCGCCTTCGAGCGCGTCTTTCGGCGCGAACGCGACGGAGTGCAAAAGCAAATGGAGCTTGCCAAATTTCTGTCCGACCTCGGCGAAAACTCTGGCGATGTCTTCATCTTTCGTCACGTCGCACGGCATCAGCAGCGTGTCTGCTCCGAAAGTTCCGGCAAGTTCTTCGACGTTTTCTTTCAGGCGTTCGCCTTGATAAGTGAACGCGAGTTTTGCGCCCGCTTTGTGCCACGCTTGCGCGATGGCCCAGGCGATGGAGCGTTTGTTCGCGACACCAAAAACGATTCCGATTTTTCCAGCGAGTGATGACATATTTTTTTAAAATTGTTAAATCGTTGAACCGTGAATCGTTCTGCGGCAAATCCGTTTCGATCCAATGGTTCAACGATTTAACGGTTCAACGTCTAATTCGCAACCAAATCAATGCGAGCAAACCAACGAGCAACAAACCGCTGACCGCCCAGATGCTGATTTCCGCCACGTATGGGAAAAAATATTTTGCGCCGACACCGACGGCTGCGCCGAGAAATGTGCCGAAGCCGATCATCGCTTCGTGCAAACCGCCGTGCTCGGTTTTTGCATTGCCGCCGTGCATCGAATAATAAAGTGACGAGTAATAAATCAATCCGACGGACAGGCCGAAAAGAATTTGCGCGACGAGCAGAATCCAAAGATTGGGCGCGAGGAGCAAGCTGACAAAACTCCCGACCAAAGTTATTTTTGCCGTCAGCAGAATTCCAAAACGATAATGCCAGCCGGGCCAGAGCCAAAACAAAATGAACGCTCCCATTCGCACGAAGAACCAAACGGAACAAAAGAAGCCCGCGAGCATGGGCGACAAATTAAATCGTGCTGCGACGACGGGAATCATCGGGATGGCGGTGTTAATGGCGACGTAGGCGAATGGGTTTGTCAGCAGAGCGAATCGTAAAAAGTTTTTTTGCACGAGCGCGGATGCTTCGTGGGCGGGGTCGGGTAAATTTTTTACGGCGGCGGTTGAATCATGTTCTATGGGCGAAACTTTTGCCGCTTTTATTTGGAGCCAGAAAACAAAGCCGAGTTGGAAAAGGTGGACGAATGCCGGAACCCAAAACAGTGAAGTGACGCCGAGTTTTTCCAACATGGCGCCGCCGACGAAAAACGAAACCGCACTGAGCGCAGACCAAACGATGTTATAGATTCCGGCCATGCGCGGCATGTTGCGCGCAGGTTCGCCTTCGCTGACGAGCGATTGCAAAGTGGGCCAAGTGAAACACATTCCGAAAGTCCAAACGAGCATCACCGCAACTTGCGCGACGGCGAATGGGAGAAAAGCTCCCGCGCCCAGTGACACGGCTAAAATAGCAAAACCCACTTTTAGCGCGGAATAATTTCCGATGCGATGCGCGAACCAGCCGCCGAACCACGCCGCGCCGGTGTAAATCATTCCATGCAACGCAACGAGTCCGAGGTTTTCCGCAACGCCGAAATTGAGTCGGCTTTGGGTGAAAAAGAAAAGCCAGTTGAAATAAAGTCCCGTCGCGAAGGCGTTCAATCCTTCGAGAAAAAAGAAACTGGTTTTCAGTTGGCGGCGGGTCATCGAAATGCGAATTACGAATGCAAGTTATTCTAACAACACGATTTTTTCACTCGTCACTCGATATTTCCTCGATGGCTTTTCGACAGTACCACTTCACGGCATTTGACATGGGCGGCTGGAGATTTTCCAAGTCCGCTTCTGCGCACCATCGAATGTCGTGATGTTCTTCGACGGCACATTTTGCCTCGGCAGAATTTTTTGGTTGCGCCCAATAAATCATTCCAATGTGTTCGTGCGTTTCGTTGATGCGGTGAATGTCCAAAAATCGAGGAGCAATCAAAGCGCGGGTTCCGCTCTCGGTGGTGGGCGGACGTTCGCCGAGCAACTCGACATCGAGGCCGCTTTCCTCCTTGGCTTCGCGCAGCGCGGCCATTTCCGGATCTTCATCCAGTTCAATGTGCCCGCCGAGCGGAAGCCATTTGTTGAGTTTGCGATGATGAATCAGCAGAATCTTTCTTTCGTAAACAACAAAGATTGCGACGGTGAAATCTATTTTTTCGTGGATATGCGCCATGCGGCAATGATTTTGAAGGCACGAAGTTCGCTCGTCAACTTTGTTGAAGGTGGCTGCGGCAGAAAACGCCGCCAGCGGCAGCGGCAGATTATGCAACCGTTTGTTGACCGGAAGTTTTTTGCGCGTCGAGGATTTGGCGCGCTCTGGCGAGCAGGACATCAGGGCGAAATGGTTTTTGCAAAAATTCGGCGGGCTTGTCCACTTTGCCCAGACGCCGCGCTTCATCGTCGCTGTAGCCGGAAATATACAGAACCGGAAGAGTTGGGCGAAGGGCAAGAAGGCGACTGGCGAGTTCCGAGCCGTTCATTTCGGGCATGAGCATGTCGGTAATGAGAAGGTGAATTGGGTCCGACTGACGGCGGGCCAAGTCGAGCGCGTCGGGTCCGTGCTTCGCTTCGAGAACCGTATAACCACGCCCCCGCAAAACTTCCGCCAACATGCCGCGAACAATTTCTTCATCTTCGACCAGGAGAATTGTTTCGCAGCCGCTGTTGCTTGCTGGAGCAGCAGCGCTGACGGCGGCGACACTGGCGGGTGGAGCTTCGACTTGAGGCAAATAAATTTGAAACATAGTGCCGCGGCCAACTTCACTCGAAACAGAAATTTCGCCGCCGCTTTGCCGAACAATTCCATAGACGATAGAAAGGCCAAGTCCAGTCCCTTTGCCGACGCCTTTTGTCGTAAAAAATGGCTCGAATAAATGGGCTTTTACTTCGGGCGTCA
>JBDSLX010000335.1:0-6398 GCA_039916145.1 Verrucomicrobiota bacterium
CCGTTGTATTTAATTGCCCAGTAGGTGCTCATAATAAAAAAGATGCCCGCCATGGCGACGGTCGTATTTGCATCCGCAGTGGGCGGGCGAAAAAGCGGAACGTCCGCGTGATGAAGCGCGAATGGCAAAGAACTGCCCGTATCGTGATGTCCGAAACCAATACTGCCAACACCCGGCAACAGCCCCATTAAGTTAGAAAGCACAATGAAAATGAAATACGTCGCCACGAGCGGAAAACACCAGCCCGCAACTTTTGGTTCCAACATGCCCTTGGTCAAATTTTCCAAACCCTCAACTGCGGCCTCAATTCCGTTCTGCAAACCGGAGGGAATCAGCGTGAGTTTCCTGGTGCCTAAACGAATGATCACAAAGATCACAAATCCGATGATCCATGTATAAACCATCGCGTTTGTCACCGGAACAGGCCCAACATAAAACAACGTAGGAGCCTCAGGCGTGACGGGCGGACCAGCATGAGTCGAATCCGCTGTTTGCTCTGCGGTTTGACCATGCTCCATCGCTGTCAGCCCAGATTCAGCGTGAGCCGGATCAGCCGCATTTATGGAAATAGCGGCGATGAACAAAAAAACTGCTGCTAAAATTGATTTCATCAATCTAAAAAACTTTCGGGACAAACATCCCTGAAATCCGACGGTTTCGTCAGGAGCGGCGGTGAAATTGCATTATCGTGAAATTTTTCACAAGGGAATTTTGCATCCAATTGTCGAAAAGGTCTTGAGCGGTTTGGTATTCGCCCACCGGCCAATCCCTAAACTGAGATAGCCTCATTGCGCTTGCGCTCTTTGCGTTCCCAATACCAGGCGATCCAAATGCTGATTTCATAGAGAATATAAAGGGGAACGGCCATCAGAACCTGGGTAATAACTTCGGGGGTGGTGAGAACCGCGCCCATCAACAAACAAACTACAATCATGTAACGGCGAAAGCCTGCCAGTTTCTTGTAATCCAATACGCCAATCTTCACCAACACCAGCAACACGACCGGCATTTCAAAACCCAGTCCCATGCCCAATAAAAATTTTGAAACAAAGTTAATATATTCCTCGGCGCGCCACATCTCAGCCTGAAACCCCATCCACTCTGAATATTGGACGGCCGCCTTTAAGGCGATAGGCATCAAAATAAAGTAACAAAAGGTCACGCCAACGGTGAAAAGCCCGATTCCAAATCCGAGTCCCAAAAAAGAATATTTCTTCTCTTTCATCTTCAACGCCGGAAAAACAAATTGGCCGATAAAATAGAACAAAAAGGGAGAGGCCAGGGCGATGCCTCCGTAGATTGCCATTTGAAAAGCCAGCATAAAGGCAGAAGCGGGACCGAGATTGACTAAGCTGATTCCACCCGTGGCGCTGGCAAAAGGTTTTTGATTGGCTGCGGGCTGCAACGACAAAAGTAGATTGCTTCCGACTGGCACGGGCAGGATTTCCAGAACCCGGTTGGTGCCAAACAGGTTTGGCTGGTTGGTATCGAGCAATAAAGTTCCCACCCGGTTCGTGCCAATTAAGAGTGTCACAGTGCCCCCTGTTTCCGAATTATGGATATTGGCTTTTTTGAGCGGATGAGTAAGCACCTTAACCAGAGTTGGCGATCCCAAAAGGCAAGCCATGAAGGTCACCGCTACAGTTGCGGCACATTTCATGAGCACCCAACGAAGATCTTCTAAATGTTCAAGAAAGGATTTGGTGGGACCGCCTTCCGGGTGGGAAAAATCCTCTTCAGGCTCAATTGCTGGCATGGGAATTAGCCAGACTATTTTGGGGGAACCTCGCCAACCAAGCGGGCAGAATGCGCTTCCTCAGGAACAGGAGATGAACCCGCTTCGGGCAACGCACGCGGAACAGAATCGTGGGGTGACGAGCCTTCGGGTGGAAATTTTGAAGGAGGATCGTCGAATGTTCTTTCCAATTCGTCTGTCACTTCGCTGGAAGCTTTTTTAAATTCTCGAATTCCTTTGCCCAATCCACGCGCTAACTCAGGGAGTTTCTTCGGCCCGAAAAGTAGCAACACGGCTCCCATCAACAAAAGCAGTTGCGGCCCTCCGACTCCCAAAAATGCAAACATTCCGTCCATAACACAGATTATCCCTTACGATTGGCTTCGACTTGAGAAATTTCGGGCTTTTTTGGAGCCTGTTCATCGTCTTCACGAGCGCCTTTTTTAAATTCTTTAATGCTTTGACCCAGACCGCGCGCCAAGGCCGGAAGTTTGCTCCCGCCAAATAGCAGGAGAATTAGGAGCGCGATGACCAGAATCTGGGTGCCACCAGGCACTGATGCAAATAAAGTATTCATAATAGTGGGAAAGTAAGCCACGTCTGGCTTTCCGTAAAGGGCTAAACCGACGCCAGCGCAATTTCTTTAAATTCGGCTATTTCGCCGGTTCGACAAAGATAAATTCACCGCGACGATTCTTCGACCAGGCCGATTCATCCTGGCCAGTGGCGGCGGGCTGCGCTTCACCCAAACTGAGCGTGTGAATGCGATCAGGCGAGACGCCGAGATTGACGAGGTATTCGCGGAGAGCGCTCGCTCGTTTATCGCCGAGAGAGAGATTGTAACCTTCGGTCCCGCGCTCGTCGCAGTGACCTTCGATCAACAGATCACCCGCCGGATTTGATTTAAAATAATTTGCGACTGCTTCGAGCTTTGAAGACTCGCTGCTTTTCACGGTGGAGCTATCGAGATCGAAATGAACGGTGTTCGCGGCGAACTTTTCGCGGTCTTTCGGCCGATTCTCCCAATCTTCCGGGTGCGGAGGTGCGATGGTATATTTTGGATCATTCGGATCAAAGGGAATTGGCGTCGTATTCTCCAACCCCTGACGGTTGTTGGGATTTCCCACCATTCCATTATTGGGAATAGTTGTCAGTCCCTTCGGTTTCTTTTTGCAAGCCGTGACTCCAAAGACGAGAACCAAACCGAGGATGAATAGATTAAAAAATGTCGTGCGTTTCATTTGTTTTTTTGATTTAGGGAACGTTTTTTATTTTGCCCAACACGGCTGAGAACTGCTTCCCGAAATTCGGGAGACATCTTTGACGCGCTTGGTAGGCACGTCAAGTAAAGACAGGACTCGTCCGCCACTTTTTCTGCGAGTGAAAATCACCGTGCGGGAATTTGCGCCCCACGCCGGATCTTCGCCTTCCACCAACACTGTTGCACTCCCGCCTTCTGCCGAGACCGTGCAAATATTGAAATCGCGCATCTGCGAAGTGAACACGATGGTCTTTCCGTCCGGCGACCAATCCGGCTCCGTCAAATTTCCGCCAACTCCCGCAGTCGTGATTTTCTTGGCCGTGCCGCCATCGGCATTAATTTTATAAAGCGCGGCACGCCCAGTCGTCGTGGACACAAAACAAATTGTTCCGCTGTCCGGCGACCAACAGGGTGAAGATTCGCCCTCCTTCGTTTTGGTGAGTTGTTTCAAACCGGTGCCGTCAATGTTGCAAACAAACAATTCCGGGTTTCCGGTTTTGCTGAGAATCATGGCGACGCGACGGCCGTCAGGCGAAACCGCCGGACTAAAATTCGAGCCGCCGTAACCCGCGAACTTTTGCCGTGCCCCCGTGGTAAGGTCATGCGAAAGAATATCTGGAAATCCCGATTTGTAAGAGACATAAAAAAGTCTTCGTTGCCCCGGCGTCCATGTTGGCGCGCTGACCAACGATTTGTCCGATGTCACAGCGGTTGCGTTTGCACCATCGTAATCCGCAACGTAAATTTCGCTATTTCTTCCTTCGCCAACACGGAACGCGATCTTGCCTTGCGTAATTCCTTTGCGCTGCGTGATGGCAAAGATAATGTCGTTCGCCAATGCGTGCGCTTGCGAGCGCGTGTTGCCGCCGGTGTAAGCGCGCGAAAGCATCGTCGTTTTATTTTTGTCGGTGAGTCGGCCTTCAACCTGCCCATTATTTTTGCCAGTCACGATAAACGAGGCCGTGTCCGTTCCAACGAATTCAAAACCGTGTACTTCCAAATCGAATCTCAAAACCTCCTGCGCCGTGCCGCTAAATCCGCTCATCGAAATGGGAATGACTTTGGACTGATCTCCCCAACGTTGAATATTTAACTCGCCCGTTTGCGCGGTGGTTCGTTGCGTCAACGCCAGAAAAAGTGCAGAAAAAGTTGCGATCAGTAATATTTTTTTCATCCAATGCCTCGTTTCGTTTTTAAATTAAAATTGATGATGTAAGTCCGTTGCGAATCTCTGCTTCCTTCTGGGAAAGGATGAATGAAGCGAAGTTCGAGCGCGCGGCGAACCGATTTATCCAGAGTCGCATTTCCCGACGCTTTGACAATGTCAGCGGAAATCACGTTTCCACTTCGCGCAATGACGACCTTCGCTTTGACGATGGCTTCATTGTCATCCACTTCGTTGGGAGCAAGCCACGCGTCGTCATATTTCTTCATGACCAAATCTCCGTAGTTGACCGCTCCTGCATCGCCCGAGACACCCTGCAAATTCACTGTCGTACTCGATGACAAATTTTGCCCAAGTCGGCTGACCGCACCTTTTAAAGAAGCTGCGACTTGCAAACGAGCGTTTTCCCGCGCCGCTTTATCGGCAGCTTCGGCGGCGGCTTTTTTATCGACGTTGTTCCGAATCGTTGGGTTGCTGATGTCGATTTTACGTTTCTTCGGCTCAGGTTTGGCCACGACTTTTTCCGCAGGCTTTGGAGTGGCAACCTCTTTCGGTAAAATTTTCTTGGGTTTAATTGGAGCAGGAAATTCTGAAATGGTCTCTTTCGGCTCAACCGGTTTCGCCTTCGGTGGTTCAACCACTTGTTCTCGTTGTGGTTCCGGCTCCGGTTTAGCGGGAATTGGTTCGGGCGGATTTACTTTTGGCAATACAGTCTCTGGCGGTTTTACATCTTCAGCAGAAATCGCCGCCTGCGCACCCCCACGCGTCTTGCCGTCCGTCACATTTGGATTAATTAACTCAAGAATCTGCGGTGAATCCGCAATTTTTTCTTCCTTATTAAAAAATGCCGTTCCGATGATCACGATGAGCGGCAGCAAAGCGTGCATCACGGTCACACCGACAAAACATTTTTTTTGAGTTCGATCCATTCTATTCAGGCGCGGTTTTCAATTCAAAACGTGTGATCTCGTGTTTCTGGCAACCATCCATCACGGCGTAAAAATATTCACTCGGCGCTTTTTTGTCCGTGCGAATCGAAACAAACGCATTCGGATTTCCCCGTGTCATATTTTTAATTTGATCCAACATCGGTCCCACCGGCATTTGTCGTCCGTTCAATTTATAAATTCCTTGCGGCCCAATTTCCACCGTCAGCCGGTCCTTCGCTTCCACTTTTCCCGGAGTCTTTCCACCTTTCGGCAATTTCAAATCCATCGATTGCTCCAACATCGGCCGCGTGATGATGAAAATGAGCAACAACACAAACGCCAAATCCAACAGCGGCGTGATGTTGATTTCATTCAACGTCACCAGCGAATTGCGTTGGGAAAAGCGCCTCATTCTTTTAATTTTCAGATTGTCAGATTTTCAAATTATCAGAGGCCAACCATCCAATCTGAAAATTTGAATCTGATAATTTTTAATCTTCTTGCAAATATTCCGTCTCAACTTTTGAGATCAATTCCTGTGCAAAATTATCCAGCTCCACCGTGCGCACGCGCAGATTATGCACGAGCCAGTTGTAACCGAACATCGACGGAATCGCGACGAGCAAACCCGCGACCGTCGTCACGAGTGCTGTCGAAACACCCGGCGCCATTGTTACTAAGTCCGCTGAACCGCGCTGCCCGACATCCGCGAATGTAATCATCACCCCCCAAACTGTTCCAAGCAGTCCCATAAACGGCGCGCCGCTGACAGCAATCGCCAGCAGGATCAAACCTGATTCCAGTTTCAAAGCTTCGCGCGCCACCGTATTTTCCAAAATCCTTTTCACGTGCTCCATCCCCTTAAGCGACACATATTTTTTGCGGCCATCGGTCGTCGGATCTTTCAAGCGCGCGTCCAATTCAAGACTGCCTGCTTGATAGACGGCAAATAGCGGACAACCCTCCACTTGAAGTCGGCGATCAAAAATGCCGAGCACATTTTTCTGCGCGCGAAATTCCGCATCAAAAAAAAGGTTCAACTTTTTCGCGCGCCGCATCTGCAACGATTTCGACACCATCACCGACCACGCGAAGACGGAAAAAATCATCAGCACGATGAGGATGGCGCGGCCTTCGTTTGGGGCGCGCGACCAGACGTAATGCAATTGCGATTCCGCCAATAAGTACATGGGAGCGTTCATTAAAAAATCAGACTCTCAAATTGACCTGTCGCGAAATGATTTCACGCGCGAGGAGGAATGGTCAATCCGTTTTGCTAACTTCGATGCGAACTTTTAGAGATTTGTT
>JBDSLX010000336.1:0-5954 GCA_039916145.1 Verrucomicrobiota bacterium
CGGTTTGCAACCGGCTTTAGACTGGGGCGATAAAAGCCGGTTGCAAACCGGCGCTCCGTATTTGCCTTTTGCAATTTTTCCTCCGCCTTCTAACTTCCGTCAGTGATTAATACGGAAAACAAGCTGGCAGAATTTATTTCGCGACTGTACAACGCAGAATGGATCGCGCTCGATACCGAAGCCGACAGCCTTCACGCGTATCCCGAAAAACTTTGTGTCCTCCAGGCCAGCATCGCCGGCGCGGATGAATTGATTGATCCACTCGCGAAAATTGATCTCGCTCCTCTCTGGCTGGAGCTACAGAAACACGAACTGATTTTTCACGCTGCGGATTACGATTTACGGCTGCTGCGCAAGAACCACAATTTCGTCCCGGAGAAAATTTTCGACACCATGCTCGCCGCTCGTTTGCTCGGCGAAAAGGAATTTAGTTTGACCAGCCTCGTTAAAAATTTCCTCGAAGTGCAATTGGAAAAAGGTTCCCAGAAAGCCGATTGGGCGCAGCGTCCGCTTACCGAAAAAATGGAAAACTATGCGCGTAACGATACGCGCTATCTGAAATCCCTCTCGGATATTCTGCGCGCCAAATTGGAAGAAAAAGGGAGACTGGAATGGCATCGCGAATCATGCGCCCGATTGATTGCCGATTGCACCGAGCTTCCCTCCGGGGAAATTGAATCATGGCGAATCAAAGGGAGTAGCAAACTTGGCCGAATGCCTCTCGCCGTGTTGCGTGAGCTTTGGCATTGGCGCGAAAAGGAAGCCATCGCCGCCAACAAGCCACCTTATTTTATTCTCAGCCATGAAGTGCTCGCTGAGATTGCCGCTGCCGCCGGGACCGAACGAAATTGGATCACCTTGTTGCCGCGCTATTTGAATCCGCGCCGCGCGAAAGAATTGGAAAATGCTGTGGAGCGCGGACTTGCCGTTTCGCCCGGCGATCAACCTCATCTCATTCACATCGTAACTCCGCGCCCAACCGAAACAGAAAAAAGTCGCTTCGAAGAATTGAGCAAACGCCGCGATGCCGCTGCTCAACAATTACAAATCGATCCGACGTTGATCGCGAGTCGCGCCACGCTCGGACTGCTTGCACAAGACTGGGAACATCACGCGAAAGAATTGATGAAATGGCAGCGCGAATTGCTCCAATAATCAATTGGCTCCAAGATTCTGAACCCACTTTCCCGTGCCTAGAGTGTAGTTCGCAAAAATTTTTGGGCCCAAAGTTGCGCGCAAAGTTTTTTCCGTTTCTGCCTGAATTGCTTTCAATGCTTCCAGACGATCGGGTTCCTGAAGCGCTGAATTCGCCAGCAGATTTTGTCTTTCCGCCTCGGCGATTTGTTTGATTTCAAAAAGTGCCTGCGCGGTCGAAGTCGGCAACTCATAAACTTCCGTGAAAACACAGGCATTGCGGTAGTCGGGATTTTGCGCCTTCTCGTAATCGGCGTAACGCGCGTCGCCCAACTGGCGCTTAATTTCCTCATCGACTTCCTTTCGTGCGACAGCCTTTTCCTTTTGCGCGGCTTCGTCGTTCGCATTTGCGTAAGCGAACTTTTCTTCCACCGCCCTTTGCAGTTCAAAAATTTCGCGAAACTCCGACTCGCTCGGATTGAACCCGATTAAATCAGCGCGCAACTGGTCAGCCGTTCCAGACATGCGCAACTCGAATTCCGCAAGTTCAGAACCCGACAAAAGTTTTCCCAATTCCGCTTTCCGTTGTTCTTCGACTTTCTGCAACGCCTCTAAATCCGTTGCCGACGGATTGCCCTTCGCTCCTTCGAGAACGCGCTCTCTCAGCCCCTCGATTTTTTCTCGCAACGCCAGAAGCTGGCTTCGTTTTTCTTCAGGTAAAAAATTCAGCCGCCGTTCATCTTCGTTCGTATCGACAAAATATTTATTCATCTCGCGTTCATAATTGATGCCGAGTAATTCGCGCAGCACCGAAGGAATTTCCTTATCGATCACCGCCAATTGTTTTTCGCGCTGCTCAAGTTGCTTGGCATTGAGCTTTCGCTTTTCGTCTGTCTCCCAAAACTTAAACTCGCGGCCATTGTGATAAAATTGTCCACGTTGCGCGGCGTAAAGCCTCAGGATGTCGGTGAGAATAATGTCTTTGATCGTGGCTTCAGGACATCCGACTCCGCGCAACTTCGCGATGTATTCCCGGTAATCGCTCGATTCAACTTCGCGCCAATTAAATTGATTCGTGACGTAAACAATTTTTTGTGGAGGCGCGCCGATTTGCTTTTGGAGCAAAACTTTGCTTTTCGTGGGCTTTATTCGTTCGCGAAAGTCCACTGTGGATGTCGATTTACGAGTTGGAGCGATTACGGAGGAAACGCGGTTTAGAAAGTAAAAGCCGACGCCGAACAACAGCACGTTGAGGAAGAGCAAAACGGCAAGAAACTTAGGTTTCATAAACGCTCGGAAAATCTTAGCCAGAGTTTTAGGCGGCGTCGAGCCGAGACTGCGGCGAATCGGCATTTTTACCGCACCACTTCAAACGCGAAACCTTTCAAATATTCCGTTTCAGGAATCGACGGAATAATCGGATGATCCGGTGATTGGCTGTAAGTCGCGACCCGACGAAGAATCCGGCGAGCGTCAAACGCGGCTTCCAAAATAATTGCCTGAAACATTTCGGCGTCCACATGATGAGAACAACAGAACGTCGCGAGCGTTCCGCCGGCTTTTAAAAGTTTCAGGGCGCGCAAATGGATTTCTTTGTAGCCGCGCATCGCGTCTGGAATGGCGGAACGGCTGCGCGTGAATGAAGGGGGATCGAGAATGATCGAATCGAATTTTGGAATAACTTTTTCGTGCGGCTTCACGGCGGTTTGCGCTTTCAGCCAATCGAAAACGTTCACGGTTTCAAATGAGCATTTTGCGGAAAAATTATTTGTCACCGAATTGCGCGTGGCGGCGGCAATGGCTTCCGCGCTTTGGTCAAGCATGTGAACTTGCGTCGCGCCAGCGCGAGCCGTGTGTAAACCGAATCCGCCCAGGAAACAAAAACAATCGAGGACGTTTCCACCTTTCACGAGTTCAGCGACTTTCTGGTAATTCACCTGCTGATCGAGATATAAACCGGTTTTGTGTCCGCCCAAAATATCGACTTCAAATTTCAAATCGTTGAGTTTGATTGGAACGGGGCCATCCAACTTGCCCAACAAAAATCCGTTGGCGTCGGGCAATCCTTCAAATTTTCTAAAGGAGCTTTCGCTGCGTTCGACGATGACGCGTGGCAGGAAAATAGTTTTGAGCGCGGCGAGAATCAGCGGTTTGCGCTGGTCCATGCCGAGCGAGGAGGTTTGAATGACCAAAACGTCTTCATATTTATCGACAATCAAGCCGCTCAAAGAATCGCTCTCGGCATTGACGACGCGAAACGATGTTGCGTTCGGCATGTGTTTTTTCCGAACGAAAAGCGCGGCGCGAATTCGTTCCTCGAAAAATTTTGAAGTGACTTCAACTCGATCGGGCGCAAGGACGCGAATATTTATTTTCGATTTGGAATTGTAAAATCCAACACCAAGAAAACGCTGGCGATGATCTTTGATTTGAACGAGATCGCCGTCTTTGGCTGGCGCGGTGAGGCGAAGAGATGCGCCGCCGTAAATCCAGGGATGTCCAGCAAGAACGCGATCCGCTTCGCCGGGTTTCAGTAAAACAGTAGGTAAGGTTTCCATATTATTTGTAAACAGTGGCAGCGAACATCTTACAGTTTGCCGGAGTGCGCAAGATTTGCGCAAAGAAGATTTGATGAATAGGATTCGCGGCCTGCTTGTCTATGCAGAAGGAAATTATGAAATTTTTGATGCCTCTGGTTTTCTCCGGGATTTTTTCGTTTGTCGGTTGTGCGACAACGGAAACGAATCAACCTACGTTTCGCGTTTTGAGTTACAACATCCACCACGGCGAAGGAATCGATGGAAAAATTGATCTCAAACGTATCGCCGCACTCATCAAGGCCACGAAAGCTGACATTGTTGGATTGCAGGAAGTGGATAAAGGCGTTGAACGCACCGCGCGACGAGATTTTCCGAAAGAACTCGCAAGGCTCACCGGCATGAAAATTTATTTTGACCGGAACATTATTTATCAAGGGGGTGATTATGGAAATGCGGTGTTGACGAAGTTTCCGATTAAGAAAAAGAAAAACACACACTACAAAATGCTCCGCGAAGGCGAGCAACGTGGAGTGATGCAACTCGTGTTGGATGTGCATGGAAAAGATTTATTGTTCATGAATACGCACATCGATTATCGACCCGAAGATGAAGAACGGGTGATCAATGCAAATGAGTTGAAACAAATCGTGGCCGAGGCAGGAAAAATCCCGATCGTTCTTTGCGGCGATTTCAATGACACGCCGGGAAGTCGAACGCACAGGAAGATTAAAAGCTTTCTCAGTGACACCTGGGAAATGCTCGGTCAAGGAATTGGATTAACTTGTCCGACGGAAAAGCCCGAAGTGCGCATCGATTACATTTGGATTTCAAAGGAGACGGTTGAGCCGTTGAAAATTGAGGTGCTTAGATCGGACGCTTCAGATCATCTTCCGGTTCTCGGCGAATTTCGACTGCGTTAAAGTGCGAAGATTTTCTTTTTCAACTCTTCGACATCCGCGTCTTTGATCCACCTCGTAATATTTTTGTAGATTTCGTGATAACCGAATCCTCCGTTGACCAGTTCATCCGCCGCAGCTTCCTTCGTCCAGTTCTGGAAAACGATTCGATACATGGCGCAAAGAAGCCCGGTTCTGTCGGAACCGTGCCAGCAATGAATTAGGATTGGGCCGTTTGAGTTTTTTATGATTTTCAGCGCCTTGATTAGATCCCTTTCCTTGATAGTGCCCGCATTCATTTCCACCCGATAGGTTTTTATTTTCAATCCCTTTGCCTCTGCGTCGTCAGAATGATTGTCCCTCAAATTCAGAACATTTGGGATGCCAAGCTTGATCGCGTCTTCAAATCCTCTTCGATCCGGTTGCGAAGATCGATATACCTTTTGATCCAATTGATGCCAGTTACCCAGATTTTCAGAGAGCAATGGTGCGGCCCAATTTTCCGGACGCAATCTTGGCTCAGAGGCCGCGAGCCCGGTCGCCACGAAAATCAATTGGAGAAAGAAAAGTTTTTTCATTTTCAATTATTAAAACAGCGCGTTCTTGCACGAAATTGGAATTGCAATGCAGGAGGAGAATATGGATTTCCATCCAGGTTTTCAAACTTTCTTCACTCTTTGCTCCTCTCTTTCTACCGACCTGACCTGGGCAATGTTTTTCCCGATGACAATTTCAGGTGAAACTTCGCGAAAAAGAATTGAGAACTGAGGTGCCAACTGAGACTTTCTCTTTCGATTATGTCTGCTCATGCCACAATCCTTTTGGCTGATGACGATGAAGACGATGTGTTTCTCCTGGATCGCGCCTTTAAGGAAGCCTGCGTACCAAATCCTCGCAATCGCGTCGCGGATGGAGAACAAGTTCTCGCTTACCTCGAAGGCGCTGGAAAATATGGCAACCGCGAGAAATTTCCTTATCCACTTTTCCTCTTGCTTGATTTGCAAATGCCGACCATGGACGGGTTTGAAGTGCTCAAATGGATTCGGCAACATCCGCGTCACAAACGGTTGCCGGTAATCGCTTTCACCGGGCACGAAAGCAAACCGGTATTGCGACAAGCCTATGAATTTGGCGCAAACTCGTTGCATAAAAAGCCCTCCAGCTTTGAGGAACTGGTTAAACTGGTAGAGGGACTGCAGGCTTACTGGCAAGTTATCAGAATGCCGCCCGCTCCCCCTGTTGCGGAATTGACGATATCAAATTAACCGTGACGGCGGCGCTTCTCGCGCGTTTCAAAAAATCTTCCCAAAGCCGGGCTGTAATCCTGATCGGTGCGAAGTTGGATGGCGTCGATATTGGCGGAGCGAAGCATGCGTAAAAGTTC
>JBDSLX010000337.1:0-3647 GCA_039916145.1 Verrucomicrobiota bacterium
CTTCGTTCTGCAACTGGGAAAACGGAATTCCAAGTTCGCGAAAAAATTCTCCGCGCGCCGCTTCCAGCAAATCCAGATAGCGAGCGTAATAGATGTGATTGCCAACCGTGCATTGGGCGTAAGTGACGCGATGCGTGTGTTGGAAAAAAATTGCAGACATACGCGAATTTCAAATGGCGACGGAACGGTTGTCCAGTTTCGTTTTTGAATCGCGCACCCCCGATTCCCAAATGGACAAACAAAATCGAGGCCAATACAGTTCTGCAATTCAAAACAGCGTGACATATGAAGCAATCAACCATCGTCCCTGTCCGCTTAACAGTTGTTGCAGTGTTGCATTTCGCGCTGGTTTATTTTCTTTTCGATTGGCTGTACGGAGGTGTGCCGAAGCATTTTTATTTTCGGTTTGATTTTGCTCTACTCAAAATTGCGATTTCAGCATTTTGTATAGCGTCTTTAATTCCGGTCTTACTACGAGGTGATTGGGTTCAGCGGTTGATTACTGTCGGCCTAGTCATCCTGCCCATCATCATTTTTGTCGTAGCTTTGAAACCTGTGGTAGAGCTTTTTTCATATGCGTATTTCTAAATCCGAGCGATGGTTTGACATTACGTGTTCTGCTAGTTAGCCCGTATTATAAACGTTTTTTACAACATCCGGTTGCGCCCTAAACGTTTGAGAGTATCTTTCGCTCATGGACTGGCAGGAAATTGTAGCATTGAGCATCGTTGTCGCGACGGTTGCGATTTTTTTGGGCAACAAATTCCGTCGCAAGAAATTTAATTTTCAGCGCGATACCCATTGCGGCTGTTCCAATCCGAGCCAATCTGCGCCGGGCAGTTCGATCATTTTTCATGCGCGCAAAGGTGAGCGCGGCCAGATCATCATGAAAATGAAGTAACCGAGCTTGATAAACCTTAATCGCTAAGATAATTTCCAAACATGGCCATGTGTAAAGTTAGTTCCACATTGCATTTTTCAAAACGCTCTTTCTCCTCCAGCGGCAAAGAAGCTGAAGCCCAGTGGATCCCCAATACCGACGTATATGTCATGGATGGCGGCCTCGTCATCAAAGTGGAACTTGCCGGAATGCGCCGTGAAGATCTGGAGCTATCCATCGAAAAAAATCGTCTTCGCATCAGCGGGCAGCGTCCGGATGGTTGCCGCTCGCCGAAATGCAAATTTCTGGTGATGGAAATTAATTATGGAGCGTTTGAAACTGTCATCGAATTGCCGACGGGCTATGACCTAACGCAAGCCAAGGCCGCGTATCAAAATGGCTTTCTTCGAATTGATGTTCCCGTGGCAGCCGATTCACCGCCCAAAAGATTATCAGTTCAAATTTCTGGCGCATAAACTTCTGAACTTTTCCGGGACGATGGCATCTAATGGTAAAACGGAATTATGACCACGCCCGACACCGAATTTATTGATATCCTCGGTTCCACCGGAAGCACCGATCCATCCGGCACAAAAATCTGGTCAAAATCCTTGCCGGAAAATCTCCCGGTCCTTGGGCTTTCCGACATTGTCATTTTTCCTGGAATGGTGGCGCCGCTCCTGGTTGAGACGACGCAGAGCATTCGTTTGATCGACGACGTCGTGGCGGGCGACCGTTTTCTCGGATTGATTTTACAAAAAAGCCCCGAGGTTGAGAATCCTGTTCCGGACGATTTGTTCACCCATGGCTGTGCCGCGCGCGTGCTCAAGATGTTGAAATTTCCCGACAACACTGTGCGCGTGTTGGTCGAAGGCCTGCGCCGATTTCGCGTCATCGAATACAGCTCAAATAATCCGTATCTCGTCGCGAAGATCGAGAAGATCAGGGATGTCGTGGAAGATTCGTTGGAAATAACCGCGCTGAGCCGAAACGCCGAACGGCAATTTCAGGAAATCATCAAACTTTCCCCTGCGCTCGCAGAATCGGTCAAAGTCGCCGCGCTCAACACCGAAGAGCCTGCCAAACTCGCCGATCTCATCGCGGGAAATTTAAATCTCAGTCTCGAAGAGCGGCAACATTTGCTCGAAACGCCCTCCGTCAAAGAGCGGCTCACGCGACTTCTGCCGTTGCTCAGTCGCGAGACGGAAGTCTTGACGCTCGGTTCAAAAATTCAAAATGAAGTGGTCAGTTCGATGTCCAAGAGCCAGCGCGATTTTTTTCTGCGCGAACAAATTCGCGCCATTCAGCGCGAGCTGGGCGAAAGCGATCCGACCGCGACCGAGGCCGCCGCACTCCGCGAGCAGATCGACGCCAACCAACTTCCTGAAGAAGTTAAAACTGTCGCGCTAAAAGAATTGGAGCGCCTTCAGCAAATGTCGCCCGCCGTCGCTGAATACACGATGACGCGCAACTATCTCGATTGGCTCATCAATCTGCCCTGGGTAAAATCCACGGAAGACAAACTAGATCTCGACGCCGCCGCGCGCATTCTCGACGAACAACATTTCGGTCTGACCAAAGTTAAAGATCGTCTCTTGGAATTTTTGGCTGTCATCAAACTTAAACAACAATTGAAAGGGCCGATTCTTTGCTTGGTCGGCCCGCCCGGTGTTGGGAAAACTTCGTTGGGCAAAAGCGTCGCGGACGCGCTGGGAAGAAAATTTGCGCGCATCTCTTTGGGGGGAATGCGCGATGAAGCGGAAATTCGCGGACATCGCCGCACCTACGTTGGCGCATTGCCCGGAAGAATTATTCAAACGCTGCGCCGCATTGAAAGTCGCAACCCGGTAATTCTTCTCGATGAAATTGACAAGGTTGGTTCGGATTTTCGGGGCGATCCTGCTTCGGCTTTGCTCGAAGTTCTTGATCCTGCGCAAAACAGCACTTTCACCGATCATTATCTTGATCTGCCATTTGATCTCTCGCGCGTTTTGTTCATCACCACTGCAAACTGGATGGACCCAATTCATCCCGCGTTGCGAGATCGTCTCGAAGTGATCGAATTACCGAGTTACACCGCAGCCGAAAAACTACAAATCGCCAAACGTCATTTGGTTCCGCGACAATTGGAAGAGCACGGGTTGAAGAAAAAATTGGTGCGCTTTCCTGAAGCCACGTTGCGGCGTTTGATTCAGGATTACACGCGCGAAGCCGGCGTGCGCCAACTCGAACGGGAAATCGCTTCGCTCACTCGCAAAGCCGCGCGGAAAATCGTCACGCAAAAAAATCCGACGGAAACTCTGACCATCTGGCCGAAGCAATTGCCCGATTATCTGGGGTTGGCGAAACATATTTCCGAAGCCGCCGAGCGAATCACCGAATACGGCATCGCCATCGGGTTGGCTTGGACGCCGGTTGGCGGAGAAATTCTTTTCATCGAAGCGACGCGGATGCCCGGCAAAGGAAATTTGATTTTGACCGGCTCGCTTGGCGACGTGATGAAAGAAAGCGCGCAAACGGCCTTGAGTTTTCTGCGCAGCCAGGCCGCGAATTTGAAAATTGATTTAACCGATTTCGACAAACGCGACATTCACATTCATGTGCCAGCAGGCGCGACGCCCAAAGATGGGCCGAGCGCGGGCGTGACGATTGTCGCGGCGCTGGCTTCGCTGCTGATGCATCGCATGGTGCGCTCGGATTTGGCGATGACCGGCGAAATCAGTTTGCGCGGACGGATTTTGCGCGTCGGCGGAATCAAGGAAAAAGT